>NZ_AINS01000001.1 GCF_000254135.1 Campylobacter coli LMG 9860 | reverse complement strand
TGTATGTTTTTTTCTAGTATGGTCATGAAAGTTTTCCTTAAATTTTATCTATCTTTAACAATATTTTGTCATCTTTTTCGCTAAATTGATACAACAAATCCTCACAAGGATAAGAGATACATTTTTCTTTATAATCTTTTTTTAGATTTTGTTTTATTTTTTCTAACATTAAAGGAAGTTCTTTTTTAATCAAAAGTTTTACTGGAATTCCCATGCCATGATTTAAGTTTTTAATAAATTTTCCATCAACTTGAGATTCTTTAGTAATAGAACACAAAGTTGCATCAAAGCCAAGTTTCTCAAGCTCTTCATAAAGCATAGTTTTTTCTTTTAAAGAAACATACTCATCATATAACGAATGATAACTTATAAAGCAAGTTTTTAAATATTTTGATTGTTCTAAAAGATGATCTTCCTCTAAAAGATTTCGAATTTTTCTTCTTGCGGGAGAAAAAAAACAAGGCGATGAAGAATTACTTGTCCAAAAAGTTTTTGTCGAACAATGTGTTTTAATATGATGAAAAAAATCAAAAGTAGAAAATTCACTATACTGCATAAAATCTATTTCCTTTCCAAAGCCTACAACTTTCCATAAAAACTTAGCGTATGCAGAATTATCCAACACTCCATCTACTAACCAAGGTGCAATCTTAGCCGCCAAATGTGCTAAATATCCCCCGTGAGAACTACCTATCATAATAACTGGTATACCCCCCCCATAGTATCAAAAGGAGCATGTTTTTTAAGGTAAAGTGTGACATTTAAAAGATCTTGAGCTTGCATAATCCCAAAATTTTGATATTCGTTTTTTGCAGGTTGTAAACTCACATGTAAATTTAAAAAATAATTTGGTGTAAAATTACCTTTTTGCTTGCCTTCAATTATTTGATTATTTACAAAATGAAAAATCTCACTCATTTGTTTATAGTCTTGAATTTTATCAACATCATAAGGAAGCTTGATATCCGCAGCTTCACAACTTACTTTTAAAATAAGCTTGTCTATATCATCTAAATAAAAAGTTGATCCAGTTTGAGGACGATTACCAATACAATGATAATTTACTCCAACTACAGCAGTATTAAATTGCCTTACCATATAATCACCAACATATTGGATCGATGATATATCATCGCCCATACCTTGCACCACAAACACCAAGGCTTCAGGTGTTTTTTCATCATCATACCAAAGCTTAAATTCAAGCTTTGATTCTCTTTTTATATCAAGTTCTACATCATCACAAGAGTCAATCTCATAAGTTTTACTCACTATCATTACATTCCCCCTATTAAAAGATAAGTTTTACTCGCTAGGTTTTTAAAATTTTCATTCTTACTTAAAATCACACAAGCTTTATTGCTAGAAGAGCTTGTAAAGTCTATATTTTCTAAATCTTCATGGCTTTGATTGGCTGCGTTGATGATAGCATTTTTGCTTGCTTCATTACTTGAAATTCCCATGAGTATAAAATCCGCTCTATCTATAAAAACAAGTTTTAAGCATTCTTTATCATCGCCTACGCGAAAATTTACTTCTTTTGTGCCATTGAAATTGCCAAGATCGACATTTTCAACCCCACTTACATTACTCATCGTTTTTATAGAGCTTAAATGATCATTTTTTAAAGTATAAATGCTTATATCATTGATTAAAGTTTTAAGGTTGTTTAAAGACTTGCTAACTTCAGCTTCATCCTTACTTGAACTCATTTTTGGCAAAGCAATAGCGGCTAAAATTCCCAAAATAACGATCACAAAAACAAGTTCTAATATAGTAAAAGCTCTTTTCACTTTTTACATCCTTAAAAAATTTTTATTTTTTGGGCTTAAGATCTCCTCTTCAAGCTCCACAAATTCTTTTCTTTTATAAGTATCAACCCCAGCTCTTGCTATCATCAAAGCATTATCAGAGCAGTATTTTAAAGGGGCTAGTTTTAATTTACTTTGATATTTTTCACATAAATTTTGCAAACGAGAACGCAAATTTAAATTCGCACTTGCTCCTCCCACAACACCAAAGGTTTTAAATTTATAAAGATTAAAAATCTTTTCTAATTTATCCATGATATGCTCACATGCTGCATTTTCAAATCCATAAGCAATTTCTGCTTTTATATCTTCATCTAAATTTTCATGCTTTAAAATTTCTAAACGCACCGCATTTTTAAGCCCTGAAAAACTATAAGCAAGCTCTTTAGAGTGTTTTAAAGGGATGTTAAAATGGATATTTTTTGATTTAGCTTTTTGGGCTAAATTTTCTATAAGCACTCCACCAGGATAGCCCAAATTCATCATCTTAGCTACCTTATCAAAGCTTTCGCCAAAGCTATCATCATTGGTCCTTGCTAAAATTTCTATTTTTCCATCTTCCTTAAGATAAAGAACCTTAGTATGCCCACCACTTACGAGCAAAATTCCCATATCAAGGCAAATAGGCTCCTCTAAAAAAAGACTATAAATATGACCTTTAAGATGATTGATAGCCATTAAGGGCAAATTTAGGCTAAGTGCTAAAGTCTTTGCCATGCTTATGCCACTAAGCAAAGAAACACTAAGTCCAGGTTCATTTGTCACAGCTATGGCACATAACTTATCAAAATACCCCTTGCATTGCTCAAGTATCTTTGGCAAAGCCTCGCTATGAAGTCTTGCAGCAAGTTCAGGTACCACTCCCCCATAGATACTATGATCTAATTCTTGGGAAATTTTTTTATGAAATTTACATTCTAAGGTATTTTTATCAATGATAGCTATAGAACTATCATCACAAGAACTTTCTATAGCTAGGATAAGATTTTTCATTCAAATTCCACTAAAATAGAACCGATAAATTTATCTTTAGCTCTTGCAGTTCTTAGCGTAGCAAGATCAAGTATTTTAGCATTTTTGATAAGCTTGCTTTCGACACTATTTTCTAAGAATTGCTGCAAATTAGCCCCTCTTAACTCATAAAATTCTACGCGATAAATTTTTCCTGCCATATCTAAAGAATAAGGCTTTTGCATATTTTTTTTAGAAACTAAAATATTGCTTTCATCCTTGCTATGATCAAAACCTATGATATTTACGCGCACATTAGCTATCTTTGGAATAAGAAAATTCTCTTTTACTTTTACCTTGGTTCCAAAAGGAACTGTGGTTTCATTGCCATCAACTTGAAAAGTTACTTCATTAAAAGGGTTGCTAAATTCAAGATATTCAGGATAGAGCCTTGTTTGAAATCGGTTGCCGTATTGGATATAAAAAGAATTATTTTCAGCTATGACCGCGGTAAGTTCATTGCTGGTATTATAATTTAACTCCTTATTAACAGGAAAAGGCACATAATTGATAACTTGTCTTGGATTTTTTAAAGAAAGTAAAATTTTATCATCAAAAAGCTTGACTTCAAGCTCTTGATTAATCGCCTTATCAACACCTTGCGGGGTAAGCTCAAAGGTTCTAGTAAATTCAATTCCTGCTGTTTTTAGATAGTTTTCGATGGCCAAAAGATGATAATAAGCTCTTAGATTTACAGGCAAATTTTTACTTGCTTCATTTGCAAAAGCGGCTTTGTGATTTGAAATCACAAAATAAGTTAAAGCTTTAAGCATTTCCGTATCGCCAAGCTCTTGGGTTTTGGTGTTTTTAAGATGATAAGCATGCTTTGGATCAGCAAGTGAAGAATTGACACTATTTACGGTTTGAGTGGCGATATTTTCAAGATCAGGGTATTTGCTTGCATTGATTTCACTTGTGTCAATCACGCTTGAATTTCCCCAACGCTTAGGATTTTGCATCGCATCGATATAAGTAGGTTTATAAAAACCCCAACCATCGTGAAGATTGATCACCATACTAACTTCAGGAAGTAAAATAAGCTCTTTAATGCGTTGCACGGTTTTATAATCAGGATCCTTTGGGCTAATGCTTGCAAATTTACGGTTTAAATCCCCATTATTCCCACGCGAACGCTTGATAATGCTATCAAAAGCTAAATTTGGAGCCACTATAATCTTACCCTTGGTGATATTATAATCACTCAAAAGCAAACTTGCCGCATGAAATCCACCAGGCTCATCACCTTGAATTCCACCAAAAATTAAAACTGTATTATTATCATCTAGACTTTTTCCATTTTCTCCTACGCTAAAGTCTAGCTCTAAAGCAAAAATGCTTGTTATAAAAAATAAAATTGTTAAAAAAATTTTCATTTTAACTCCTTAAATACTCTCTTGTTTTATAATCATACTCAAAAACCTCATCAATACTTGAAATTTTAGGCACACCAAAATGATCCAATGCTTTAAAAACAATATGAGCGATATCTAAAAATTGTATTTTATGATCTAAAAAATTTTGCACTCCAATTTCGTTAGCAGCATTGATAATCACGCCTAAATCAGGATTGTTTAAAAGCTCGTCTTTGAGTTTAAAAATAGGATATTTTTTCGTGCTGATTTTATAAAATTTTAAACCAGAAAGTTTAACAAAATCAACCGGCTCTAAAATTTTACTATCATGCTTAGAAAAAATAGCCTCTGATATAGATAGTTTCATATCAGCCCTTGAAAAATACGCCGTACTTGCACCATTTTTAAACTCACACATGGCATGGACTAAAGATTTTGGTTCGATGAGAGCATCGATATTTTTAAAATTATACAAATGATAAGCTTCGATGATTTCAAAAAGTTTATTTGCCATTGTTGCACTATCTATCGTGATCTTTGAACCCATATTCCAATTTGGATGCTTTAGAGCATCTTTGACACTCACATGACTTAAATCTTTAATTTTATGTTTATAAAAAGCTCCGCCACTTGCGGTAACATAAAGCTTTGCTATGTCTTTTTTGCCCTCAAGTAAAAATTTCAAAGCCGAATGCTCGCTATCTACGGGTAAAAATTTCGCACCTTTTAGAAATTTTCCAGCAATGACCAAGCTTTCTTTGTTTGCCAAGGCGATTTTTTTGCCAAGTTCCTTTGCTTTTAAAGTGCTTTTTAATCCTGCAAAACCCACAATGGCATTGAGTAACAAATCATCTTCACACAAGCTTAAAATTTCTTCTAAACCCTCTTGTCCTACAAAAACTTTATCGTGTTTTACTAAATGCTTATCTTTAGAGTTTTTAATCGCTACAAATTGGGGTTTAAATTGTTCTATTTGCTCATTTAAAAGACTTATATTTTCCCCGCAAGCAAGAGCAGAAATCTTGATATTTTTTAAAGTGGCAAGTTTTAGGGCATTAAGCCCTATACTTCCTGTACTTCCAAAAACTATCATAAAAGAGTAACCATCACAAAAGTAGCGATAATCACCGCATCAATTCTATCTAAAATTCCACCATGCCCTGGTATAAGATCTCCACTATCCTTTACACCCGCTTCTCTTTTAAAATAACTCTCAAGCAAATCACCAATGACTGCAAAAAATGCTACAAAAAATGAGCAAAGCAAAGAAAGCCAAAAACTATAAACAAAAATTCCTATCAAAGTGCCCAAAATACTCGCACAAACAAGACCACCTATCACACCTTCTAGGGTTTTGTTAGGACTTGTTGGAGAAAAAGGAGTTTTACCCATAAGTTTTCCGATAAAATACGCCCCACTATCACAAGCTGCAACGATAATGATAAGCCAAAAAAGTGCAAACATACCCTGATCTAAATACACCTGCCAAAGCGCTAATACAGGCAAACTAGGATAAATATAAATAAGAGCTGGTTTTAAGGAAGCCTTTTTATAAACCAAATATCCAACGACTAATAACAAAGCTAAAATCCCAAAAAGCAAAGCTTTATGCGATAAACTTCCCAAAATAAAAGCTATAGCCAAAGGGATAATAGAGATATTTTCTAAAGCAAAAAGTTTTTTTGCTTCACTAAAAGATAGATACAATAAAACCGCAAAAACGATAAAATTGATAAAAAATTGATCAATCAACGCGATAATAATAATAGCCCCTATCATCACAAGAGCTGAAATAATTCTAGTTGTATTAAACATATTTTTCCTTATATACTAATATCTAAGCGATGAATGCTTTGTGCGTCTTTAAAATTTGGATCTTTAGACTCATCTTCTTCATTTTTCTCATCATCGCTGGTTTTAGCTTCTTGATTGTGTTTTTTCTTTTTTTCTTCTTGTTCGGCTTTTTCTTTGATCTCTTCTTTGATTTCATGAGTCTCATTGACTTTCTCAAGCTTGTTTAAAGTTTTTTCTTTTTCATTAAATTCAGCCATATTTAGCGTAGCTGCAAAACCTTCTTTTGCAAGCTCATTACTCGCTTGAGTGGCAGGATAAGCCATATTTTGATTTATATAATTGACATTTCCTATTGGGCTAACTGGCATTTTTAATCCTTTGTGATATTAATACTTTTAAAATTTGTATATTTTACAAACGCCTTTTGCTGAACCTTAACAAAATTCTTTAAAGTATAATCGACCCAATATGAACCTTTCTTTAATCCTGAAAAATTCACGCAAAGCCTTGCGCTAAATTCTATCACATCAAGGCTGATTTTTTGCTTGTTTGAAATAATTAAAACATGAGAACTTGGAATATCTCTTACATGCAGCCACAAATCATCTTTTTTTGCGCTCTTTAGCAAATTTTCATTGCCTTTTTCATTTTTACCCACGCAAATTTTAAACTCATTAAAATAAAAATTAGCTATGCCATTATCTTGCTTGTTTTCTTGATTTTTCTTGGTGCTTTTTTTAGGCAATAAAATTTCAAGCTCAAATTCATTTTTAGCCTTGCTTAACATTTCTTTTAAGCCATAAGCAAACTCTAATTTTTCTTTTAAATTTTCTCTTTGTAAATTTAAATTTCTAGCTTTTTGTTCTAATTTTTTAGCATTTTTATACAATAAATTAGCGCTTTCTTTTGGACTTAAATCGAGTTTAAATTTTACTTTTTTTCCTTCAAAATCATCAAGTTCAAATTCTCTTTCGTATTCTTTTAAAATGCTTAAATTAGCAAATAAAATATCCGCTTGCTTTCTTAAATTTAAAGCTTGATCTAATAAAACTTCTTCTTTGTCTAAAGCAAGATAAAGCTCTTTTAAATTTTCTATTTTTTTATCGATTTGAGCGAGTTTGAGTGTTTGAATTTGCTTGATTTTATTTGCATGTAAAATTTCAAATTTTTGAGTAAAATAATCTTTAAAATTTTTTATTTCTTCAAATTTTTCATCCATTTTATAAGGCTTTAAAGACTCTAAAATCACATTAGGTTTTACAACACGATAACTTTTATCAATATGCCTTAAAGCCTCTATGATCAAATCTTTTTCATCTGTAAGAATAACATTGGTATTTTTACCCGTAAATTCAAAATAAATCTTGCTTTCATAGCTCTTATAAGCTTTATCTACCTTAACACTAAAACACAAAATGCGATTATCTTGAAGCAATTTCACCTCTTTGATAAAAGCATTATTAAAGTATTTTTTTAGCATAAAATCAAAAGGAGCGTTATAGTTTTTACTCATTAATTTTGCAGTATAAATAGCACTCATTCCACGAGTTAAATCAAAAATAAATCTTTCTCTATTAAAGCTTAGCTCTAAAATATTATCATTAACACGCTTGATAAAATCGATTTTTTTAAATTGGGAAAAAAAATTTTGTAATTGCATAAGTTCTGTGTATTTCATAAAAGAGATTATAAGATATTTTTGATGAATTTATGATAGAATTGAAATAAAAAAGGAAATTTTTGAAACTTGAAAATTTAAATTGCGTGATTTTATGCGGTGGTAAATCAAGTCGTATGGGAGAGGATAAAAGCAAATTGATTTTTAAAAATCAAACCTTAACCCAATTTCAAGTAGAAAAATTTTCAAAAATATTTAAAAATGTTTATGTGAGTGCTAAAGAGGACAAATTTGGAGCAAAATTTAAACTCATAAAAGATTGCCCTGAATTTGAGATTTATTCCCCCATGCTTGCACTTTATTCTATACTTTCAAATTTTAAAGATGAATTTGTTTTTATTTTAAGCGTGGATAGTCCTAATCTAAGTGATAAAGAACTTTTAAAGTTCTTGCCTTCTTTAAAGCAAGACTATCAAATCATCATTGCCAAAACTCCTTCACATAAACATCCTTTATGCGGATTTTATCACAGCTCTGTAGCTCACTTTTGTAAAGAATTGCTAGAAAAAAATGAACAAAAAATCGCTTTATTATTTTCTAAAGCAAAGACCCACTTTGTAGATTTTGAGGATGAAAGTCCTTTTTTAAATCTTAATTTTTATCAAGAATATGAGCAATTTAAAAGCGAGTACGAGTGAAAAAAATTCTTTTTTTGATATTTTTTTATAGTTTGGTATTTTGCGATGATTTTGAACAAGCTTTAGAATTTGAGAAAAAAGGACAATATAAAAAAGCTATGCAAATTTATAAAAAACTAGCCTTGCAAAATTCTCCTAAACAAGATTTAAAAGAAAATAATGCTTCTTTACTTTCAAGCATAAAGCACGAAACACAAAATACCCAAAAAACACCTAGCACAAAAGAGGATTTTTCGCGCATTGCTTTGGCAAATTATTTAGGAGAAAATTCAAGTTTTAATCCCCTTGGAATCAGCTCATATAAGATGAATTATTTCTTACCTTTTGCTTATAGTTTTGGCTCATTAGGCGGGGAAAATAGAAAAACTGAAATGAAATTTCAACTCAGTATTAAAAAAAGATTATTTGAAGATTTGTTAGGATTAGGTGAAAAATATTATGTAGGCTACACTCAAACATCTTGGTGGCAAAACTATAAACATTCCTCACCCTTTAGAGAAACAAATTATCAACCTGAATTTTTTGTAGATATTCCTTTGCATTTTGAAGATTATAAATTTCTTAATAATCTAAGAGTAGGAATTTTGCATGAAAGCAATGGCAAAGGAGATGAGAATTTAGAATCACGCTCTTGGAATAGAGTTTATGCTTCAAGCGTGTTTTTATATCAGCGTTTTTTATTTGTTCCTAGAATTTGGTATAGAATTCCTGAAAACAGCGAAGATGATGATAATCCTGAAATCACACATTATATGGGAAATTTTGATATCAATATGGGGTATTTAGGAAATGATTATTTTATAAATCTCATGCTAAGAAATAATCTTGATTTTCATGACAATAAAGGTGCTGTGCAAGTGGATATAGGATATGATATTTTTGATAATGGAATTTATTGGTATTTACAATACTTCAATGGCTATGGAGAAAGCCTTATAGATTACAACAAACGCTTACAAAGACTTTCTACGGGATTTTTGATTTCATATTAAATTTAATTTTCTTTTTTGTAGATTAAATTAAAACAATCAATTGAGATTTTATAAATTTTTATAGTTTTTTAAATTATTTTATTTTAAAATACGATTTTATTTTTGATAATTATTATTACTATAAGGAAAAAATTGCTTTTTAAACACTTGTTTAGTTTAAATATTCTTTTAATTTTACTTGTTGTTTTTGGAATAATAAGCTTATTTATAGGGGTTATTCGTATCAATTTAGACGATATTTTTTCACTCAGCACTACCCAGCTCGAAATCATTTTACTTACAAGAATTCCAAGGCTTATTGCAATTTTGCTTACAGGTATGAGTCTTAGTATATGCGGACTCATCATGCAACAACTCACGCAAAATAAATTTGTTTCTCCAACCACTGCAGGGACTATGGATTGTGCTAAATTTGGCATTTTGATTTCTTTAATATTTTTTACAGGAGCTTCTTTTTTTACTCAAACTATCATTGCTTCTGTATTTGCACTTTTGGGTTCTTTTATATTTATCCAAATTCTAAGAAAAATTAAACTTAAAGATGTGATTTTTGTGCCTTTGATAGGATTAATGTTTGGTGGGATTATAAATGCTATAACCACTTTTTTTGCTTATGCTTTAAATTATATACAAAATATCCAAGGCTGGCTACAGGGCAGTATGGCAAATGTTATGCAGGGAAATTATGAATTGCTTTATATTTCTTTACCGCTTTTTATACTTGCTTATTTTCTAGCCCATAAAATCACTATAGCAGGTATGGGAGAAGATCTTGCTTTAAATCTTGGAGTTTCTTATAATACAATCTTATTTTTAGGCTTAATAATAGTTTCTATTATCACTAGCGTAGTGATTGTAAGCATTGGAGTTATACCTTTTTTAGGTCTTATCATCCCTAATCTTGTTGCCATTTATCGCGGGGATAATCTTAAGAAAAATCTTATCTATATAGCATTATGCGGGGCTTTGTTTTTACTTATTTGCGATATTATCTCAAGACTTGTGATTTTTCCTTTTGAAATGCCTTTGAGTATAACCACAGGTGTTTTGGGCTCTTTAATTTTTATTTTTCTTTTACTCAAAAGGAAAACTTATGCGTAAAAAAATCTTAATCTTAGCTTTTTTAACCCTTATAATGGCACTTGTTTTTGTATTTGCAGGTTTAAAAGATTTTGATGAATACGCATTAAAAAATCGCTTTTTGCAAATCGCAGCTATTGTTATAGTGGCTATTTGTATAGCTATATCAACTGTGATTTTTCAAACTCTTTGCAATAACAAAATTTTAACCCCTGCCATCATAGGCTTGGATTCTTTATATATGCTTCTTCAAAGCGCCCTTGTCTTTTCTTTAGGTTCTGCAAATTTGAGTGTATATAGAAATGATATTAATTTTTTAATCACTCTAGCTTGTATGGTTGTATTTTCTTTAGGACTTTATAAAATTCTTTTTAGCAGTGATAAAAGTATTTATCTTATCATGCTTTTAGGTTTGATTTTTGGAACACTTTTTAGCACACTAAGCTCTTTTTTTGAAATTCTTATCGATCCTGATGAATTTATGATTATTCAAGGAAGAATGTTTGCAAGTTTTGATAATGTAGCTTTTGATGTTTTAGCCCTTGCTTATATCGTAACTTTGCTTAGTTTTATTTGGATTTTTCGCTATATGAAATTTTTAGACCCTTTAAGTTTGGGCAAGGATTTATCCATAAATTTAGGGATAAACTATCAAAAAATTTCAAAACATCTTATGATAATAATTGCTATTTTAACTTCTATTAGCACAGCACTTGTGGGTCCTATCACCTTCCTAGGACTTTTAGTAGTAAATATCACTTACGAACTTTTTAAAACTGCAAAGCATAGCATTTTACTACTTGCTTGCATACTCATTAGCATTTTAGCTTTACTTGGGGGAGTATTTTTTGTCTCTAGAATTTTTGATTACAATACAACCATAAGCGTTATTATCAATTTTTTAGGTGGAATATATTTTATCTATCTTGTATTAAAAGGCAATAAACTATGATAAGATTACAAAATATCACCAAATGCTACGATCAAAAGGCTATCATTTCAGATCTTAGTATCGATTTTCATAAAGGAAAAATTACTTCCATTATAGGGGCAAATGGAGCAGGAAAATCTACTCTTTTAGCTCTTGCAAGTCGTTTAATCAAACCCGATAGTGGGCGAATCTATATCGATGGCATGAATTTAACACTATACAAAGAACAAGATCTTGCGCAAAAAATTTCCATTCTTAAACAGCAAAATCATATTAATTTAAGATTAAAAGTTGAAGAATTGGTCGCATTTGGACGCTTTCCACACTCTCAAGGAAGAATTAATTTAAACGATAAAATGAAAATCGATGAAGCACTTGAGTATATGGGACTTAACACTCTAAGAAATGAATTTTTAGACAGCTTAAGTGGGGGACAAAAACAAAGAGCTTTTATAGCAATGATTATCGCTCAAGATACTGAATTTATCATGTTTGATGAACCTCTTAATAATCTTGATATGAAACATAGCGTACAAATCATGCAACTTATGAAAAATTTAGTAAAAGACTTTAATAAAAGCATAGCCGTTGTACTTCATGATATCAATTTTGCTTCGATTTATTCTGATGAAATCATAGCCCTAAAAAATGGAAAACTCTTAAAACAGGGTTTAAAAGATGAAATCATCCAAGAAGATGTTTTAAGACAAATTTATGATATGGATATCCCTGTAAGTCAGATTGATGGGAAAAAAATTTGTATTTATTTCTAAATAAAGGAGAATATATGAAAAAATCTTTAGTTTTTGCATTTTTTGCATTCTTTTTAAGTCTAATTTTAACAGCTTGCGATTCTAAATCCAATGAAAACAACGCAAGTACTGCAATAAAAACTAGCACTACGGTAAAGGTTATACCTATTAGTATGAGTGATGAGGGTGATAGCTTTTTAGTAAAAGATAGCCTAGGTGAAAACAAAATTCCAAAAAATCCTTCTAAAGTTGTGATTTTAGATCTTGGAATTTTAGATACTTTCCATGCCCTAAGACTTAACGATAAAGTTGCAGGAGTTCCAGCTAAAAACTTGCCAAAATACTTACAGCAATTTAAAGACAAGCCTAGTATAGGTGGAGTTCAACAAGTTGATTTTGAAGCTATTAATGCTTTAAAACCTGATCTTATTATCATTTCCGGACGCCAAAGCAAATTTTATGAAAAATTAAAAGAAATTGCTCCAACTATGTTTGTAGGACTTGATAATGCAAATTTCTTAAGCTCTTTTGAAAACAATGTTTTAAGTGTTGCAAAACTTTATGGCTTAGAAAAAGAAGCTTCTGAAAAAATTGCAGATATTAAAAATGAGATAGAACAAGCAAAAAGCATAGTAGATGAAGATAAAAAAGCTCTTATTGTTCTAACCAATTCTAACAAAATTTCCGCTTTTGGACCTCAATCTCGCTTTGGAATCATTCATGATGTTTTAGGAATCAATGCTGTGGATGAAAATGTAAAAGTAGGCACACATGGAAAAAGCATTAATTCTGAATTTATACTAGAAAAAAATCCTGATTATCTATTTGTAGTTGATAGAAATATCATTGTGGGTAATAAAGAACGCGCACAAGGCATACTTGATAATGCACTTGTAACTAAAACCAACGCTGCTACAAATAATAAAATCATTTATCTTGATCCTGAATACTGGTATCTAGCAAGTGGCAATGGCTTAGAATCATTAAAAACCATGATTTTAGAAGTAACAAACGCTATTAAATAAACCCTATGTAAGAGAAGTTGTTCTCTTACATTCTCTTATCCAAATCCAACTATCAAGTACAAATCTTAAACAAATTTAAGTTTATATCCACTATAAAAAATTCACTTTCGCTTCACATTCTTTTGTCAAAATACCATACAAATTGATAATCAAAAAGGAGAGAAAATGATTAACAAAAACAAATTATTTAGACAAATTCACATTTATGTGAGTTTATTTTTCTTACCCTGTGCTGTACTTTTTGCACTTACAGGGATTGCTTATATCCTTGGAGCCGATCAAGATACGGGTTTAAAGGTAGAAACTTATAAACTTGTAAAAAATATAGAACCTGGTAAAGAAAAAGATGCACTCATCCAATACTTACAAGAAAACAATTTAAAAGTTCCATCTGACACTGAAGCTACTCAAGGCAAAGGCAAGGGGGCGAATATGGGCGGAATACACCATAATGCCAATGCAGCTCCTGCTAATGTCAAAGCTGGCAAAGGTAAAAACAATGAAATAACTATAGGTGGAGCACATTATAGCGCCAATATAACTCCTGTTGCTCAAAATGAGTATGTAATAACTCTTAAAACTAGATCTTTGTTAGGCGATATGATCATGCTTCATAAAGATAAAGGGGCGTGGTATTTTTCTGTGCTTAGCATAGGCTTTGGTATTGCTTTATTTTTACTCTATATCTCAGGACTTATCATTACTTTATTTGCTAGTAAAAAAGATAGACAAAAACAGCTTGCAACACTTGGAGCTGGGGTTGTTATCACTATACTTTTAGCTTATCTTAGTCTTTAATTTTTTTATCTAGCTTTTTTAAGCTAGGTATTATCTAATTTTTTATATAATCACACTTTAATTTATTGGACAGATGGGTGAGCGGCTGAAACCACACCCCTGCTAAGGGTGCAGATCTTAATCGGGTCTCGAGGGTTCAAATCCCTCTCTGTCCGCCACTGACTTTCAAAAAAAACTATCAACTATCATTTTAATTACCTTTTATATATTATTTGCATTTCAAAAATAAACTTTACAAAGCTTTTTCTTAATCAATAAAATAAAATTCAATTTTATCCTTATTTTTCAACCAAATAACGCAAGCTTTAAAAATAAAAATTTCTATACTTTATCCATCTAAAATAAATGAGCTTTTTTCGTATAATCCAATAATAAAATTGGTTATTTTTCATTTAAAAACGATCTATTTAAAGCAAAGAAGCATTGATTTAAATTCTAATTTTAAAAAACTATAAAAATTATTTTTGTCGTTTTTCTTAAGCAAGTGCTATATTTTTTATAAATCCATCTTATCGTGTGTACTAAACAACTCAAAATTAATCATAGACTTTTATCTATAAAAATTTACTGCTTAAAAAAGCATAGAAAATATAAAAACATTAAACAGATAAAAATTATAAGATTTTATTTTGAAAGATATAAAAAAAGCCCTAAAATATAGGGCTTTTAAGAATTATTTTTTATCAATTACTTGATAATTATACGGAGCAAGGTTTTTATCGTGTTCTAAAAGTTCTTTTGGAGGATTACCATTTACTTCTATTTCATCACCATAATAACGCTCTCCTGCTTTATGTCCATTAACATCTACTTTATAATAAAGCTCTCCAGGATTAAATTTTTGCATATCTTCAAAACCTAAATTTGAAGTTTTAAAATCATTAATGCCATTAGCATTAGCAATTTCTATAAGTTTAATTTGTCCTGTTTTAGCCATATCTACAGCTTGTAAAAGCATTCTTGAAGCCTCACGAGGATTGTGGAAACCTGTTGAATTTTCAGCATTAACAAAATCAGCTCTCATTTGAGATTTGCGGTGAAGCTCTAAAACTTCTTTAAGTTCTTCACTAATCTTGCTTGCATCAGCTTTACCATCAGTTTGGAATTTTTCCATATTGCCTAACTCATCACGCAATTTTTTAGTATCCATGATTAGGCTAACAATAGCATATTCAGCTGTTCTTTGATCATGCGCTACACTATTTTGTATATCACGAACTTGAGCTCTTAAATAATCCTCGCTTTGTTTATGGCAAGTTTTACAAGCAGAATTAATATCTCTTAATGGAGAAGTGATATTGTGTTGAGAAATTTTCTTAGCACCTTCTCTAACATAAGGCATATGACAATCCGCACAACTTACTCCATTAGCAGCATGCACACCACCACTATAAAGCTCACTTTCAGGGTGTTGAATTTTAATGATTTGCGCACCTGTTAATTTATGAGTGAAATCCGCACCAAATACATTGCGAACTTTATCATAATAATCATCTAACATTTCGATTCTAAAAGGCTGATCTTTTTTCCACTCATTCCATGGGAATGTTAACATGATACCATTAGCTTCGATTTCTTTTGGTTGATTGCCATCTCTCCAAAATTCATATTCATCATAATTTTTTTGAGTGCCATCCCACCATTTTTTAGAACTATCATCAGCAATGGTTTCGCCCATTACTTTTACTTTTTCTCCTGTTGGTTTAAAATAATACTCAACATGGCATTGTGAACAAACCAAAGTTCTCATCTCTTCTCTTGTGGCTTTTACGCCTTGTACTGGATCTTTTTCATAACCTCTAGCAACTAAAGCGTTAATTGCAGCAGGACGAGTAAGTCTTAAGCTCATATCGTTTGGATTATGACAATCTGCACAAGTCACACCCATTCTCTTACCACCATGCGGTCCTGCATGCTCTGGAGAATTTTCTACTATACCATCAACAGCGGGAACATTTTTAATCATAGTCCAATAATTTGTAGAGTTAAATGCGACAAAATCTCCCTTTGCAATATTATTGATAAGCCATGGAGTCCATCCACTATGGCAGTTCATACACGCTGCTGGCTGACCCTTAAATGCTTTAAGTCCGTGAGCATTAAGAAAATCTTTATTATTTCTTGCGGTTTTCATTTGATCTACTTGAACCCAAAAATGTCCTCTTTCTTCATTAAAATCAAGACTAAAAGGATATCCAGCCCAAAGTATTGTTAGTTGAGGAAAACGAATAAGTTTTGAATAAGATAAGTTACCGCCAAATTCTGTAGCCTTAGGCTCTTCTTCTTCAACTGTTAAATACATTTTAAGTTGCTCTGGAAAAACCTTTCCCCATCTTTCAAAATTTGGATTATCATCGCTAAGTAAAGAAAAATCCGCATTTGCAGCAATGGCATTTTTGTTTGCCTCGTCTTCTTTTTTTTGATTTATATCATTATTGAGCCATAAAACTCCCACTATAAGCAAAACTAAAACAACGATAGCTAAGCGTAAAAAATTTTTTTTCATTCAATTTCTCCTTAATTAAATTCCATGTTTGTGACCCACATCTTGATGACAAGAAGCACATTTTAAAGATTTGTCCGCATGTGGATTTGTTGTAGCATTGATGGCTGTTTGAGCAAAATCAGCATGACAACGAACACAATTATCTTGTATCATATTCCTGCTTTTTTCAGTTGCACTCAAATTTGTAGGAAGCTCATCAAGTTTAAAAGTAAAAGCATAAGCATGATTTAAACCGCTTTCAGCTTTAGCTATCCACTTAGCCAAGAAACCATGGGGTAAATGACAATCAACACAGGTTGCCCTAGCTTCTCCTTTTACCTTTTGTGCATGTGGCCCTGCCATATATTCATTATAAACCTCGTTCATAATATGGCAATTGTTACAAGATTCACTTGCATTACTTAAGTAAGATGTACCTTTTGCATTATAAAAGGTATAAAATCCTACCGCAAAGAACACAAAAAGCAAAACAAGAAAAATACCAAAAAGATTCAAAGATTTTTTCAAAATTTTCCTCCTTAAACTTTCAGAATAAATGAAATTGTTATTCTAACATATAGCTTTTTAAGATAAATTTAAAGATATATTTACTCTTAATTAACCGGAATAAAAATTTTGAATTTTATTTCTCTAAAAAACTCATTATTTTCAAAAATAAATGTTAAAATAACGCAAAAAAGGAGTTTTAATGCAAACAAATCCGAATATGTTTTTAAATAGAGAACTTTCTTGGCTACGCTTTAACTCACGGGTATTAGATCAATGTTCGCGTCCGTTGCCTTTATTAGAACGCCTTAAATTTGTAGCTATATATTGTACCAATTTGGATGAATTTTATATGATACGCGTTGCCGGATTAAAACAACTTTTTTCAGCTGGAGTTAATATAAGCAGTAGTGATGAGATGTCTCCTTTGCAGCAATTAAAAGCTATACGCAAATATCTTCACAAAGAAAAAGATCTTTTAGAGCATTATTTTAATGAAATTATAAGCGATCTTGAAAAAGAAAATCTTTTTATCAAAAATTATGAAAATTTAGACAACAACCTCAAACAAAAATGTGACGAATATTTTTTCTCTACTATTTTTCCTGTTATTGTTCCAATCGCTGTGGATGCGACTCACCCTTTTCCGCACCTAAATAATCTTTCATTTTCTTTGGCGGTTAAAATTTGTGATAAAACCCATCCTGAGCTTATCAAATTTGGAATGATTCGAATTCCAAGAGTTTTACCTCGTTTTTATGAAGTGAGTGCCAATGTTTATGTTCCAATTGAAAGTATAGTAGAAAAACATACAGAAGAAATTTTTCCAGGTTACAAACTCCTTGCTTCAGCTGCTTTTAGGGTAACTAGAAATGCAGATATGGTGATAGAAGAGGAAGAAGCTGATGATTTTATGATGATATTAGAGCAAGGCTTAAAACTTCGTAGAAAAGGTGCTTTTGTAAGATTACAAATTCAAAAGGGTGCAGATGAACAAATCGTAGAATTTCTTAATACTCATATGAAAATTTTCCACAAGGATGTTTATGAGTATTCTATCTTGTTAAATCTTCCTAGCCTTTGGCAAATTGCTGGCAATAAAACCTTTACTCATCTTTTAAGTCCCCTTTATACACCTAAAACCTTACCGCCTTTTGATGAAAATTTATCCATTTTTGATGCGATAGATAAAGAAGATATACTCATCATTCAACCTTTTGAAAGCTTTGATCCTGTTTATAAGTTCATCAAAGAAGCAAGCAAAGATCCTGAGGTTATTTCTATAAGAATGACTCTTTATAGAGTAGAAAAAAACTCTAACATAGTCCAAGCCTTAATCGATGCAGCAAGCGATGGGATACAAGTTACAGTTATGGTAGAGCTTAAAGCTCGCTTTGATGAAGAAAACAATCTTCACTGGGCAAAAGCTTTAGAAAATGCTGGAGCTCATGTGATTTATGGAATCACTGGCTTTAAAGTTCATGCCAAAGTTTCTCAAGTTATACGCAAAAAAGGCGATAAGCTTAAATTTTATATGCATTTAAGCACGGGAAACTACAATGCAAGCAGTGCTAAAATCTACACTGATGTGAGTTATTTTACAAGCAAAGTTGAATTTGCAAGAGATACAACAAGCTTTTTTCATATACTTTCAGGTTTTAGCAAAAATCGTCGCCTTCAAACTCTCTCTATGAGTCCAAATCAAATCAAAGAAAAAATTCTAGAAATGATAGCTTTAGAGGCAAGCAAAGGAAGCGAAGGAGTTATCATTGCAAAGATGAATTCTCTTGTAGATAGCGATATCATAAAAGCTCTTTATGAAGCAAGTATAAAAGGAACTCAAATCGATCTTATCGTGCGTGGAATTTGCTGTTTAAAACCTAATGAAGAATTCAGCAAAAACATACGCGTTAGAAGTATTATAGGAAAATATTTAGAACATGCTAGGGTGTTTTATTTTAAACACAGTGAGCCAAATTATTTTATATCAAGTGCGGACTGGATGCCAAGAAATTTAGAGCGTCGTTTAGAACTTATGACTCCTATATATGATGAAAGAAGTAAGGCAAAATTAGCACAATTCTTGCGCTTGCAACTCAGCGATAATTTACTTGCTTATGAACTTCAAAATGATGGAGAATATGCAAAAGTTGCTAGCAATGAAAAAGTGATTGACTCACAACAAATTTTAGAAGAATATGTCAGTAAAATTTATAAAACACTTAAAAAAGATACAGATCAAAGTCGTGCAACGCACTTAGCTTCTAAACTTTTCAAAGAAAACTAAAAGTTTTTAAGGTTTTTACTCTAAAGACTTATTTACTTGTTTATTATAAAAAAGGACTTTAAAATAAAGCCTTAGGAGATTTCCCATAGAAATAAACAATCATTTCTAAACTATAAAAAGATTTAGAAATGATTTTTAAGATTAAAATTTATACTTAAGTCCTACTTGACCACTTAAGTAAGTTTCATTTTTATTATCTACTTTACCTGCTAGTATTTGTTTAGCACCAAAGCCAAGATTCATACTGAGTTGATTTGTAAAATCTACATTACCCCCTACGATAATTTGTCCGTATGTTTTTTTCTTGTTGTTAGCTTCTACACTAGTAAAGAAAGCATTATTTACAGCTAGGTTAGCTGTGTAATCATCACCACTATTGATAACAAATTGTTCTATTTTTGGAGTTACAAAAATATAAGAGTTTTCATTCATATATTTTCTAAATTCAGCACCCACTTCAACACTTACAGAATTGTTTTTCATAGAATCAATATCTTTAGCAATAGCACCATTTTCTGTATGAGATGGAGTATAACTAAAATAATAATTTACTCCCGCAAAAGGTTTGATAAATAAAGTATTATCACTAAAGTCAAACACACGACCTGCATTAGCACTAAGTCCTAAGAATTTGCTTGTATAATCTGAGTTATATGCACCATCTATTTGAACATTGTCTTGTTTAGTTGGAGAAACTTGAGCATAAGCTTTAAGATTAAGTTCCCATTGTGGAGCTACATTGATAGTAGAATACATACCTAATTGGAAGTTATCGCTTTTTTGTTCTAAATTATTGTCTTTGATTTTAGCGTTTGCATAAGTAAAATAAGCACCCCATAAAACATCATCATTAGCTTGTTTATCTACTCCCACGGTAGCACCATACATTGCACCACTATCTCCATCGATAATATTAGCACCACCAAAAGCATTAGCCCAAACACTATTGGTATATTCATTTACATAGCTTGGTCTCATATCACTATCTAAAGCAGCAAATTTAAGACCATTCATTTTAGAAGCATAAGTTCCAAAAGGATTGTTTAGCATTGCTACACGAGAACCTATAGAAACATCATTAGAAATATTCATAGTGGTATTCACTGCACTAGAAGCTGAATTTAGATTAGATACAGATTTACCTGTGTTGTCTGTGTCTTTTTTGATATCTAAAGCTAGTTTTACACCTTCTCTACTTGCTAAATCTGCTCCTATACTTCCTAATTGTTCTGTGATAGAACGAAGTGCTAGGATAGAAGCTTTATCATTAGCGCTAAGATTTAAATTTGAATTTTTATTTACTAAATCAATGTATTTTTCATCATCGATTTTACCGCCGTTTTTCTTAGCTTCTTCTAACATTGTTTGAATTTCAGCTTGTTGCTTTTTAAGGGTTTCTTTGGCTTGCTCCCATTCTTCACCTTGGCTAGAATCAAATTCATTTTTAAGCAATTTATCGATAGTATCTATATCTACTTGAAGTTGAACTAGCTTATCTTTAGCCGCTGCAGTAGCACCTCCATTAATCACTAAGCATTTATTGCCACCGCAGTTTTGAACACTAAGTTTATAATCTACTAAGCCTTTTTCTCCATCGCCGTATTTATCTTCATCGCTAATATCTATTATAGTTGCTGCTTCCAAAGGATCTTTGCCTTGAACATCGGTTGAGATATAATCACCTGCGAATTTTAAAAGTAATGCACCTGCGTTATTATTTGCTTTTAAAATGTTTTCATTGAAATCTTTAGCTTGAACTATTACTACATTATTTGCTTCTAAGTCTGTATAAGAGCGCTTCATAAGTCCAAAATTTGAATTTGTAAGATTTGCAGTTCCATTTACCTTAACAAAATTTCCATAAGCAGCAAAAAGGGTTTTATCGGCAGTAAAATTTCCATTTATAGTTAAGCTACCATTAGCACTTTTTCCTTCAACTGCTCCATTTCCATTATAAAGAATTATACCTGAACCTTTTTTTTCATCCTCGGTAATGGTTTCAGCTCCTGAGCTAGTCATAGTTAAATTTCCATTAATCACCGAAGGTGCAAAAGCTTGTAAAACTATATCTGTTGTTTTAACCTCTTTAGCAGTAGCGTTTAGATTTGTTACATAAACAGGATTTTGGCCATTATTGTGTGTAAAGCTTAAAGTATTGTTTTTACCGATATCAATGTTCAATCGATAATCATCGCTATCATAATCATCGTTTGGTAAATCCCAAACACCCATTTTGATACTTAAATCTTGCCCTTTGTACTTATCAGGATTTTTAAGATTGATATCCTTACCATTTTCTTCAAAATAATTTCCCACATCTGAAGATTGTGTAAGATTGATTTCTTGTGCAAAAGCACTCGAATAAAGCAAAGTTGCTACACCTAAGCTTAGCAATATCTTGCTCGAAGCATTTTTCTTCATAAGTTTCTCCTTCAATAAATTTAAACTGAAGGAATAATTATACCCCCCCCTTAAAAATAAGCTTAAAAATAAAACTATAAATTTTTAATGAAAAATTATAAAATCCAATATATCAAAGTTTTAAGGGTAATAAATCGATCTTAACTTCATATAAAAAATTCTAAAAATTTGAAATAAACTTATGATTTACTTAAAATTAGCGTGATGGTGGAAGCGAGGGGAATTGAACCCCTGTCCAAAAATAACCCCACAAAGACTTCTACATGTTTAGCAAAGATGACTACTTCACCCTACTTCGCTCATCTTCCAAAACTCAAAAGCAAGGCTAAGACCTTATTTCACCTCAACGCTTGTCAAACGCAAGGCTACACTATCAAAAATGACCGAAAATTAAGCTAGATAGTATGACTTAAATTTCAGGCTCAACTGAACTTACGCAGCTTTAGCGTAAGCAGGAGCGAATTTAACGTTATTTGCGTTTAATTTTATTTGGGCTTTTTACGCTTTGCCCAAAGCGACATGCCATCTAAGCAGACTTACTCCTGTCGAAGCCAAGTCGCTCCCTTATTTAGAAATAATATTTGGAACATTAACAATTAAAGGATTAAAAACCGCTAAAACAGAATCATCATTTTCATATGAACGACAATATTTTTCAAATTGATCACTCATCAAAAGCATCCAATCCGTAAATTCATCACTAGCAGGCCCATTAAAGCGATTTGCTTGCGCCATCATCTCTTCACAAAATACACAAAAATCAGTCACTTCTTCAAGATTTAAGCGTCTTGCTGCCCAAGCGGTATTGTGTGCTAAAGTTTCAAGCTCTTTTATGGCTTCTTTATAACGCACGCTATCGCTTCCAAGCTTGATGATTAAAGGTTCAAACCTATCGCACATGGTTCTAAAAAATTGTAAAAATTTTTCTATATCGTCAATTTCATAATCTAATTCTAATTTTGTTAAAATTCCCATTTTTAAACCGCATTGCTAAAGTTTAATGCAAATTGTAGCAAATTTTAGCTAAAATCTTATTTTAATTTTCCAAAGTATAAGAATGAAAATATGGACAGAATAGTAGAAATAGAAAAATATTCTTTTGACGAAACTTATGAAACTTCTCTGCGTCCTTCAAATTTCGATGGCTACATAGGACAAGAAAACATTAAAAAAAATTTAAATGTTTTTATTAGCGCTGCAAAAAAAAGAAATGAATGCTTAGACCATATACTTTTTAGTGGGCCTGCAGGACTTGGCAAAACTACATTAGCTAATATTATTTCTTATGAGATGGGTGCAAATATCAAAACAACTGCGGCTCCTATGATAGAAAAAAGCGGGGATTTGGCTGCAATTTTAACCAATTTAAGCGAAGGAGATGTGCTTTTTATCGATGAAATTCATCGCTTAAGCCCTGCTATTGAAGAAGTACTTTACCCTGCAATGGAAGATTATAGGCTAGATATCATCATCGGTAGTGGCCCTGCAGCACAAACTATAAAAATCGATTTGCCTAAATTTACACTTATTGGCGCTACAACCCGTGCAGGAATGCTTAGCAATCCTTTAAGAGATCGTTTTGGAATGCAATTTAGACTTGAATTTTATAAAGATGAAGAGCTTGCTATCATACTTCAAAAAGCTGCACTAAAGCTCAATAAAAGCTGTGAAAATGAAGCTGCACTTGAGATTGCCAAAAGAAGTCGCTCTACCCCTAGAATCGCACTTAGACTTTTAAAAAGAGTGAGAGATTTTGCAGATGTAAATGACGAAGAAACGATCACCAAAGAAAGGGCTAAAGAAGCATTAAATTCTTTAGGTGTCAATGAGCTTGGTTTTGATGCGATGGATTTAAGATATCTAGAGCTTTTAACAGAGGCTAAAAGAAAGCCTATAGGACTTTCTAGTATAGCGGCAGCTTTGAGTGAAGATGAAAATACTATTGAAGATGTAATCGAACCTTATTTGCTTGCAAATGGCTACATAGAACGCACTGCCAAAGGTCGTATAGCAAGTACAAAAAGTTTTAGTGTACTTAAGCTTAATTACGAACAAACTTTATTTGATGAAAATTGAAGGAAAAAAATGCAAACTGGAAAAATTTTTCTTATCTGTTTTATTTTAGTGGTTTTATCCCTTTTACTTTATCTTTTTAAGGGTTTTTTACTTGTTATTATCATTGCAAGTTTAATGGCAGTTGCTACCTCAAATGCAAATGCTAAATTTTTAAGCCTAACAAATGGGCGTAAATTTTTAGCCTCTATGCTAACAACTGCATGTATGGTTTTACTTTTCTTCGCTCCCTTTGTCTATGCGATGATCGAGCTAGCTAAGGCTTTAAAGAATTTTGATATCAATCTTGTCACACAAACGCTCAATTATGTTAAAAATTATCAATTTACCCTACCCGAAAGCCTTAGCTTTTTAGAACCTAAAATCAAAGAATTTCTAGCTTCTATAGACTTAAATAGCATTTCTAAACAAATTTTAAATTATGCTTCAAGTTTTACAAAATCAGGAGCTAAATTTCTTATAGATATGGTGTTAATCTGTATATTTTATTTTTTTGCTAATCTATATGGAACAGAATTAGTAATCTATATAAAATCTGTCATTCCTATCGACAAACAAGAACTTGATGATATTTTAAGCGAAGTGGGTAATGTTATGGCCGTGGTGCTTTATTCTATGATCATTATCGCCATACTTCAAGGAGCACTTTTTAGCATCATTGCTATGTTTTATGGATATGATGCCATCTTAATGGGTGTAATTTTTGCTGTAAGCTCTCTCATACCAGCTTTGGGTGGAGCTTTGGTGTATATCCCTATAAGTCTTTATGAATTTGCTTCAAGCGGTCTTGGTTCTGCACTTGTTATTTTTATTTATTCTGTTGTTGTTATCTCTTTTATCGCTGATACCCTAGTTAAGCCTTTAATCATTAAATGGATTAATGAAAAACTCGTAAAAACACCCGCTAAAATCAATGAACTTTTGATTTTCTTAGCCATGATAGCTGGAATTTCAACTTTTGGTTTTTGGGGTATTATTTTAGGACCTGCAATTTTAACTTTTTTTATTTCAACAATAAGACTTTATATGATTTTAAAAGATAAGAATTTAATTTAAAATAAAAAATGTTTCTCTCGCGTAAGAGAGAAACATCAAACTAGATTTAAGCTTTTGGTCCTATCATTTTAGCAGGATCAACGAATTTAGCAAAGTCTTCTTCGCTAACCAAACCTAACTCCATAGCACTTTCTTTTAAAGAAATACCTTTTTTATGTGCATTTTTAGCTACCTTAGCAGCATTTTCATATCCAATGTGTGGGTTTAATGCAGTCACTAGCATTAAAGAATTGTGTAGATTGTATTCTATTTTTTCACGATTTGGCTCTATACCTACAGCACAATGAATATTAAATGAATGCATAGAATCAGCAAGTAAATCAAGACTTTGTAAGAAATTATAGATAATCACAGGTTTAAATACATTAAGTTCAAAATTTCCTTGACTTGCAGCAAAACCTATAGCCGCATCATTTCCCATCACTTGAACCGCAACCATAGTAATAGCTTCACATTGTGTAGGATTAACCTTACCTGGCATGATAGAACTTCCTGGTTCATTCTCAGGGATATTAAGTTCACCAAGTCCGCATCTAGGACCCGAAGCTAACCATCTGATATCATTTGCTATTTTCATTAAATTTGCAGCCAAGCCTTTCATAGCTCCATGAGTAAAATTAATAGCATCATGGCTTGTTAAAGCATGGAATTTATTTGGACTTGAAACAAATTTTGTACCTATAAGCTTACTAAGTTCTTCGCTCACTTTTTCACTGAGTTCTGGATGAGCATTAAGTCCTGTTCCCACCGCTGTTCCGCCTATTGCCAATTCTCTTAAGGTTGGTAAAGAAGCGATAATTTGCTCTTTTGAATGTAAAAGCATAGAAAGATAACCGCTGAATTCTTGCGCTAAAGTAAGCGGTGTAGCATCTTGTAAATGCGTGCGTCCTATTTTGATAATTCCTTCAAATTCTTTTACCTTTTTTTCAAAAGTAGCAATAAGCTCATCAAGTGCAGGAATAAGCTTTTTCTCCACTTGTTCTACTGCAACTATACTCATAGCAGTTGGGAAAGTATCATTAGAACTTTGAGACATATTTACATGATCATTTGGATGTACAAGTTTTTCTTTACGAAAATCTCCGCCCATGATTTCAGTTGCACGATTTGCAATCACTTCATTCATATTCATATTGCTTTGTGTGCCTGATCCTGTTTGCCAAATTGCAAGTGGGAAATTATCATCAAATTTACCTGCGATAATCTCATCGCAAGCTTGAACTATAGCACTTTTTTTAGCATCATCTAGCTTGCCAAGTTTATTATTTACCAAAGCCAAGGACTTTTTAAGATTTGCAAAAGCATAGATTAGCACCTTTGGCATCTTTTCGCAACCAATTTTGAAATTTTCAAAACTTCTCTCTGTTTGAGCACCCCAATATTTGTCATTTGGAACTTTAATTTCGCCCATGGTATCATGTTCAATTCTATATTCCATTAGGTTTCCTTTCTAGAAAATTGTTATGCAATTATTTAAACAAAAATAAGCATAAAATTAGCTTATAATTTAAAATTTATTTATTTTTTTGGAATTTATGAGAGTTTATGTGCAGTTTTATAACTGCACGGGGTTTATTCAACGGTTACACTTTTTGCTAAATTTCTTGGCATATCTACATCATTGCCAAGTCTTATAGAAATTTCCATCGCTAGAAGTTGAGTGATCACCATCATTTCAAAAAATTCACACATATAATGATCTTGCTCGTTGGTTTTTATAAAATCATCACTTAAATCAAAATCCAAAGGAGAAACGCAAAGAACAGTAGAATCCCTAGCTATCAATTCCTCAACATTTGATTTGGTTTTTTCATAAAGTAGGGTTTTAGGCATTAAAGCTATAGTATAAAGCTTAGAATCAGCCAAAGCTATAGGTCCGTGCTTCATTTCTCCTGCAGGATAACCTTCAGCATGCAAATAAGAGAGTTCTTTTAATTTTAAAGCTCCCTCTAAAGCCAAAGGATAGAACACATCTCTACCTATAAAGAAAAATCCATGGCCGTCTAAGTAACGCTTAGATAAACGATGAATTTTTTCATGTAATTTAGCACTTACCGCAACGCAATTAGGAGTATGTAAAAGAGCTTTGATTTGGGCACTCATATCAATTTTTTTCTTTTGAGCAATAAAAATTGCCAACATCCAAAGTGTTAAAACTTGAGTTGCAAAAGCCTTGGTTGAAGCTACACCTTTTTCAATGCCTGCGCGCGTTAGAAGACTTAAGTGTGCCAAACGGACTATATTGGAATTATCCACATTACAAATAGCAAATGTTTTAGCTCCTTGCTCTTTTGCAATTTTTAAGGCTTCTAAAGTATCTGCGGTTTCTCCGCTTTGAGAAATTACGATAAATAAAGAATTAGGCTTAATAATGGCTTCTCTGTAGCGAAATTCACTAGCAATTTCTACCTTAGCCTTAACCCTAGCCAAACGCTCAAACAAATACGCGCTTGCCATAGCAGCATGATAGCTAGTTCCACAAGCACAAAGTGTGATTTCATCAACTGTACTTAAATCCTCATTTTCAAGCTCATCAAAAACCACCTCATCACCATTAATGCGCCCCATCAAAACCTCGCTCATTACGCGACTTTGCTCATAAATTTCTTTTTCCATAAAAAAGCGAAAACCATCTTTTTTTGCATAAGCTTTATCGCCTGAAAGCTTGGTAAAGGAATTTTGTTTTAATTGATTATTTTCATAAATAACAAGTTCCTTTTCATTAGCATAGCCTAAGCTTAAATCCTCAAGATAAATTACCTCATCGCAAAGCCCTATCAAAGGCGTATCAGCACTTGCAAAATAAAATTCATTATTTTGAGATTTTCCTACGATTAAAGGAGCGGCATTTTTAGCAAAAAATACACGAGTAGGATCTTTTTTACTCACTAAAAGTGTGGCAAAAGCACCTCTAAGTTCTTCTATTGTTTTTTTCCAAGCCTCGAAAACTTCCATTTTTTCTGCATAAAATTCAAAAAGTTGAACTATAACCTCTGTATCTGTTTGGCTTAGAAAACTCACTCCTTGGTCTTCAAGCTTGTTTTTAATCTCTTTATAATTTTCTATAATACCATTATGAATCACACAAGAATACTGACCCAAATGAGGATGTGCATTGATTTCAGTAGGTTTTCCATGGGTTGCCCAGCGTGTATGACCTATAGCAAAACCAAATTCCTCACTTGTAAAATTTGCACATTTATTGGCCAAATTTTCAAGCTTACCTACAGCTTTGAAAAAATCAAGCTCTCCATTTTTCATCACTGCTAAACCCGCACTATCATAACCGCGATATTCAAGCTCTTTAAGCCCACTTAAAATGGTATGTTTTTTTTCATTTTTTCCTATATAACCTACAATTCCACACATGATTTACTCACTTATTAAAGAAATTAACAATTTTTCTTCATTTTTCTCCAAATTTTCATTTTTTTGAAAAATAAAGGTATTACGCGTTCTTTGGCGTATGGTTTGAATTTTTGCTGCAGATAAAACCAAACCTAACTCGTTAAAAATATTCATCATATATGCCATCAAACCTTGTTGATCTTTAGTATTTAAACTAAGTTTTGCATAAATTTTAGAATAATTTAAATCCAATTTTAACTCATCTTTTTTAATGATTGGCTTTTTGATCTTTCTTGAAGAAAAACCACTTAAATTTGAATTTAAAAGCTCGCAAAGTTTGTTTTTTTGCTCATCTGTAATGATATTATCATACTCAAATCTTAAATAAATTTTATCATCAAATAACTCAAATAAATTCATAAAAACTAAATTTAAATTTGCTAAAGCGGTCAAAACAATTTCTATTTTAAAATCCTTAAAAGCAACAATTTGAAGACTTAAATTTGTACTATTGCTAAACCAAAATTTAAAATCATTTTCCTTTGCAAATCGTGCAATTTCAACAATATCTTCAAAAGTATTTTTGATGATAAAAAGATTGGATTTTATATGAGTGATCTTATCTTGTAAAATAGCATTTTGCTCCAAGAAAAGCTTTGTTCTTTTGAGTGTTAATTCTTTTTTTACACGCCTTGCGGTTTCATCAAGTAAATTTTCATCATCAAAACCTTGTTTAGCATTTTCTAAAATTCTATCTATAACCTTATAAAAAAATGGATTACGATTTAAAGCTTTTGCTTTAAGCCAAGTAAGAGTATGTAAAAGCTCTAAGGTTTTTAAATTTTCAACCTTAGAAAGCAAAGCACATATAATGATAGGATTATAAACGTCTTCTTTTTCGGCAAGCTCTTTTAAAGCATTGTGATTTTTAAAAATCCTAAGCCCAAGTTCAAAAATATCATTTTTTAGATTAAATTTAATACAATAAGCCCTATATATACTCGCTAAAGAAATTTCATTTTCATTGTTAATTGCGCTTAAAAGTATGACTAATTTTAAAATCATTTTCTCATCTGTATTTAAATTTTTCAAACTCTCAAGTTCGTCTTCGTATTTTTCAAATTCTTTTAAAAGCAAAAATGCTTGCTCATCAAAACTATAATCCCCCTCCTCATCGCTTAAAAAACGCACCATACCAAAAGGCTTGCATAATTCTTTTAAAATTCCACTATCAAGTAAAAGTTTTAAAATACAAAAACTATGTCTTTTATAAAATATTTTTTCAAAAAGAGCTAAAGCTTTCTCTAAATCCTTTTTTCCATAACTTAAATTTTTAAGAGCAAAAACCAAATCTAAATCAAAAGCAATATCTTGATCTTTAAAACCCAACAAAAAAGTTAATGCTTCTGCTAAATTTTTAAATCGGTATTGTTTTTGTGCAATATTTTGTAATTCATTTTGAATTTTATAAGCTAAAAAATGGGTATAAAAACCTATAGTATGCATACTTTGCAAGGCTTTTTGCGCTAAGATTTTTTCAGCATCTAAATTTTTCTTGCCCTTTCTATACATCAATTCTGCAATCTCGTGAATATTGCTAAATAAAAATTCGTCTTGATCTTTATTGCTTTGCAAATTTATAGCAGATTTTAAGGACAATAAAAAATCCGCCGCTAAGCGCAACTCGCTTACATTTTTTTCATCCATAAAATTTAAAGCATAGTTTTTAGGGGAATTTTTAAAAAGAGTTAACAAGCTTTCTAAAGCTCGTAAGTGATCTAAGCCCCCAAAATCTTTTTTTATGTTGAATTCTTGCTTGATAAAAGGAAGGTTAAAATCTTTAAAATTAGCAAGTAAAATTTGAGCAAATTCATTTTTATTTGTTTGGAGTATGCTATCAAATTTTTCCTTGACTGGTTTAAATAAAATTTTAGATCCACATATAAAGCGAGCACCTATTATGGTTGTTTTAAGCTCATTGCTAGCATTATAAAGTCCATTTAGTTCTAAAACCACATAATCAATTTGCAAATGCACATCATTTAATATCTCTATAAAAGCTTTAATCATAGGTTTTAAATGATAAGCTTTAATATCCTTATAAACAAAAATCAAAGAAACGCTTTCATTTGCGCAAAGATTATTTTTTGCATATCCTTTGCTTGCCAAAACACAAAAGGGTATATTATCGCTTGTAGGCAAAAAATTTTCAAAACATTCCTTTAATACTATATCATAAGTTTTTTTTAAAAAATTATCCATATTTTTAGAATGATACAGACTAAATGATCCTTGTTTTAAAAAAAATTTTCTATAGTTTTGCGCATAGGTATTGAGATTTTTCTCAAAAAGTTCTAATTCTTTATTTAACAAATCTTTACTCTCTTTTAAAATTTCATTTATAAGATTTTAACAAAAATATCTTTTATTTTGGCTTTGCTATAAACTCTTTTTCAGTAAGCAAAATTTATAATGTTTTTTCAAAAATTCTAAAAATTTATAGAAGTGAAAATCAATGAAAAATCTACTTGAAAAACTAGAAAATGAAGAAAGATTAAATGAAAATGAAGCAAATGCTCTATGGGATTTAGATCTTTTTACCTTAGCTAAATTTGCTCACAAAAAACGCACTAAGTTTCATGGAAAAAAGGTGTATTTTAATATAAATCGCCATATAAATCCTACAAATATTTGCACAGATACATGTAAATTTTGTGCTTTTTCAGCGCACCGAAAAAATCCAAATCCTTATCTTATGAGCCATGAAGAAATTATGAAAATAGTTGACGATACTATCACTCGTGGCACCAAAGAAGTACATATTGTTTCAGCACACAATAAAGACACAAGTTGGCAGTGGTATTTAGAAATTTTTAAAATGATTAAAGAAAAATACCCCCAAATGCATATAAAAGCCATGACAGCAGCAGAAATTGACTTTTTGCATCGCCGTTTTAAAATGAGCTATGAAGAAGTGATAGAAAAAATGCTTGAATACGGCGTGGATTCTATGCCTGGGGGTGGAGCAGAAATTTTTGATGAAGAAATACGCAAAAAAATCTGCCATGGAAAAGTAAGCAGCGAAAATTGGCTCAAAATTCACAAACTTTGGCATGATAAAGGCAGACAAAGCAATGCTACTATGCTTTTTGGACATATCGAAGAAAGACACCATAGGATAGACCATATGTTAAGACTTCGTGCTTTGCAAGATGAAAGTGGAGGTTTTAACGCATTTATTCCTTTGGTTTGGCAAAGAGATAATAGCTATATACAAACAGATAAGATAATGGATAGTGAAGAAATTTTAAAAACCATAGCTATTTCTCGCTTAGTACTTGATAATATCAAAAACATTAAAGCTTATTGGGCGACTATGACTTTAAATTTAGCCATGGTTGCGCAAGAATTTGGTGCAAATGACTTAGATGGCACTATAGAAAAAGAAAGTATACAAAGTGCAGGAGGAGCAAAATCTGCTAAGGGTACTAACCTAAAAACCTTTATCGAAATGATAAAAACAGCAAATTTAACTCCTGTAGAACGCGATAGTTTATATAATGAACTACAAACCTACTAAGGATTAAAAAAATGGATTTTTTTAAACTCAAAGAAAATGGTACCAATGTTCGAACTGAAGTTGTAGCAGGATTAACAACTTTTTTAGCCATGGTTTATATCATTCCTGTAAATTCAAGCATAGTAGGCAATACAGGCATGCCGATAGAAGCTTTAATTACTGCAACTGCTTTAATTACTATTGTTGCAACTGCTTTTAATGCCTTTTTTGCTAATACTCCAGTAGCCATGAGTGTTGGAATGGGTTTGAATGCTTATTTTACTTTTGCAGTTTGCTTAGGACAAAAAATACCATGGCAAAGTGCCTTAGGGGCAGTCTTTATCTCAAGTATTATTTTTCTAATCCTTTCTTTTACCCCCTTTCGCCTTTGGGTTATACGCAATATACCTAAAGATTTGCGCTTAGCCATTTGCGCAGGGATTGGATGCTTTATCGCTTTTTTAGGCTTAAGTCAAATGGGCATTATAACGCCAAATAAAGATACTTTAGTCAGCATAGGAAATTTTAAAAATCCCCGTGTGCTTTTTGGAATTTTTACCCTCATTTTAATTGTATTTTTTTGGGCTATAAAACTAAGAGGGGCTTTTATTTTAGGAGTTTTAATAAGCTCTATTATAGCTTGGATTTTTGGGATTGATAATGCAAGTTTTCCTAAGCAAATCCTTTCTTTACCTAATTTTAGTAGTGACAATGGCTTAGGAGCTATTTTTTTAGAACTTAATATCAAAAGTGCTTTAAATATCACTATGATACCTATTATCCTTACTTTTTTTATCACTCAACTTTTTGATAGCATAGGCACTATCACGGGTATAGGCGAGAGGGGTAAAATTTTTGATGATGCAAAAGATGGAGAGAAAAAACTAGGTAAAACCCTTATGGCAGATGCTACAGGTTCAGCTCTAGGTGCACTAGGCGGAACTTCGACTGTAACTGCTTTTGTAGAAAGTACAACAGGGGTTGAAAGTGGAGGTAGAACAGGACTTACCGCTTTAGTTGTGGCTATTTGCTTTGCTTTCACACTTTTTTTGCTCCCACTTTTTAAAGCTATTCCCGCAAATGCTATATATCCTGTACTTGTAATGGTAGGAATTTTAATGTTTATGGAAGTTAAAAATATAGACTTTAAAGACAGTGCTATTGCAGTAGCTAGCTTTTTTACTATCATTATGATGCCTTTTACTTATTCGATTACCACAGGTTTTGCCTTTGGTTTTCTTTCTTATTTATTGGTTCGAATTTTTAAGAGAGAATGGGATAAGATTAATCTTGGTATTATAGTTTTAAGCTTAATTTCCTTAGGAAATTTCTTACTCATTGCTTTGCAATAAAAAAAGGGGGACAAAAATGATTTTTTATTCTTATGAAGAATTTAAAGAAGATGTAAAAATTTTGGCTAAAGAAATCAAAGAAGATTTTAATCCTGATGCACTTTTAGCCATAGCAAGAGGAGGAATGAGTTTAGGACATTCTTTAGCAGTTGCTCTTCAAACACGCAAGCTTTTTGCTCTAAATTCTATCCACTATGATGATACAAAAAAACTTGATACTATTGAGATTTTTAATATTCCTGATCTTAGCAAGTACAAAAAAATTCTACTCATTGATGATATTGTAGATAGTGGGGAAAGTTTGGCTGAAATTAAAAAGGTTTTACTTGAAAAATTTCCACATATAGAACTTAAAGTTGCTACGATTTTTTATAAAAAAACTGCACTTTTAGAACCCGAATTTAAGGTAAAAGAAGCTAAAGAATGGGTTGAATTTTACTGGGATATTCATATTGATTAGAATCTGCTATAATAACGGCTTTTAATCTTAGGAGTTTTATTTGAAATTAAAATTAATATCCTGTATTTTACTCTTTAGCACAATCTTTGCTTTTGCAAATGAGCTTGATTTAAATGATTTTGAAGAAGAGTATCAAAGCTATAAAGTAAATGACCCACTTTATGGGTACAATAAAGCAATGACAAGCTTTAATGTAGCTTTGTATGATTATAGCCTTCGTCCTATTCTTAAAGGCTACAATGCTATCACTCCTGAATTTATTCGCACGGGCGTAAGAAATTTTTTTGATAATTTATTTGCACCCCTACGCTTTGTAGGCAATGTCTTGCAATTTAAATTTGAAGAAGCAGGAGAAGAATTTAAAAGATTTAGTGCTAATACCATTATGGGTTTTGGTGGGATTATGGATCCTGCAAGTAAAATGGGACTTAAAAAACACCCTGCTGATTTAGGAACTGTTTTAGCGCATTGGGGAGTGGGAAGCGGTTTTCATATCGTTTTGCCCATACTTGGACCTAGCAATTTAAGAGATACATTAACCCTACCTGCAACTTGGTATGCAAGCCCAACAGCTTATATCGATCCCACTTGGGCAAGCATAGCCATAAGCGCCTATGGCTTTGGAAATGAACTTAGCTTTAGACTTGATGAGATTGATGAGATTTATTATAATACTCCTAACTTATATCCGTTTATACGCGATGCTTACGAGCAAAGACGCAATGAACTTAGTAAATAAAGGAAAAAAATGAAAAAAATATTTTTAATTCTAGTTTTATCTTTAAATATTTTTGCCTTACAATTAGATGAAATTTCTAATACCATGCAAAAAAATATCAATAAAAGCCTACAACTTCTACAAAACAACAAAGAAGATAAAAAACAAGCTGCTGATGGAATTTTTCTAATTTTTGATCATATAATTGATTATAAACTCATGGCTCAACTGAGCCTTTCTAAAGATTATGCTAAATTAAACCCTAAAGAACAAGAAAAATTTGCTAGTGCTTTTGAGGCAAGCCTTAAAAAAAGCTTTACAGATAAACTCGATCTTTATAAGGATCAAGTTTTAATGGTAAAAAATGGAGAATTAAAAAACGCAAAACGATATTTTTTAACCTCTTCGATGATAGTAGATGGGGAAGAAAAAAATATCATCTTTAAATTTTATAACAATAATAATGATTGGCTTATCTACGATATCGATGTTTTGGGTGTTAGTATAGTTCAAACCTATAGATCTCAATTTGGGGATATTTTAGCAAACCAAGATTTTGATACTCTACTTCAGAAACTTGAGAATATAACCATAGAATAATGTTTGCGAAATTCTTAAAAATTTTTATTTATCATCCAAAAAGTACTTTTTTTGCTACTCTTTTTATATGCTTATTTTTAAGCTTTTTCGCTTCTAAATTAAGCGTAGATGCAAGTGCTGAAAGCTTGCTTTTAGAGGATGATAAAGATTTAAAAATTTTTAGAGAACTTTCTAAACATTATAAAAGTGATAATTTTTTACTTTTAGCTTTTAAACCTGAAGATGAAAACCCTTTTTCAGGTAAAAATTTAAACAAATTAAAAGAGCTTCATCAAGAATTAGAACAAGTTTCATTAGTCGAGCGTGTTTTTAGCATTATCAATGCTCCTTTGCTCCAAAGTTCAGAAAATACAGACTTAAAAGAACTTTTAAAAAATATTCCCAATATACAAAGCAAGGATATTAACCTCACCAAAGCTCAAAATGAAATTTTAAACAGTCCTTTTTATAAAAACAATATCATTTCAAAAGATGGCAAAACAACAGGACTTATCATCTATCTTAAACCCGATACAATCTATAATGAACTCATAGAAAAACGCGATCTTAGCACAGATGAGAATAAAAAAGAGCAAATTCGCTTAGCAATTAAAAAACACCAAGAACAACAAAAAATCATTACAAAACAAGGCTTAGATACAATCAAAAATATCATCAAAAAATATGAAAAAAATGAGGATAGATTCTATCTTGGCGGGGTGAGTATGATTGCTGATGATATGATAACTTATATAAAATCTGATCTCATGCTCTATGGAATTTCTCTTGTGTTTTTATTAGCATGTGCACTTTATTGCTTTTTTCGTGCGTGGCGTTTTGTATTTTTACCTCTCTTTATTTGTTTTATAAGTTTAAGTGCGGCAAGTGGCGTTTTTGCTCTTTTAAATTTTCAAATCACGGTTATTTCTTCAAACTATGTTGCTTTGGTCTTAATCATCACTCTAAGCGTAGTCATTCACCTCATCACACATTTTATAGAAATTAGCAAGCTTTATCCAAAAGCTAAAATCGAACGCCTTGTACTTCAAACCCTACTTGCAAAAGCAAATCCTAGTTTTTATGCCATCATTACAACCATGATAGGCTTTTTCTCCCTCATGCTTTCAAATATAGAGCCTATCATAAAACTTGGTATTATGATGAATATAGGTATAGGACTTGCACTTATTTTTAGCTATTTATTTTTAGCAAGTATTTTAGTGCTTCTTAAACTCAAAAAATATTACAAAAAAGAATTTAAATTTAATTTCTTAGCTTTTTGTGCTAAAACAAGCCTAGATCCTAAAAAACGCTCTATTATATACATACTCTCCATTACTACTATTATCTTGGCTCTAATAGGAATTTCTAAACTAAGAGTTGAAAATTCTTTTGTAAATTATTTTAAAGATGGAAGTGAAATCAAAAAAGGCTTATTGGTTATTGATAAAAATTTAGGCGGAACCCTGCCTTTGGATATTATCATTCGTTTTCCTGATAATAAAAACAACCCTAGTTTAAATGATGTATTTGATAGCTTTGAAAGCGAATTTGATGCTCTAGCAACAAAGGATACTTATTGGTTCAATTCTCAAAAAACGCGTATTGCAAAAAAGGTGCATGAATTTTTAGAAAATAAAGAATTCATAGGTTCGGTTTTAAGTCTTAATAGCCTTTTAAGTCTAGGAAAAAATATCAATGATGGCAAGGATTTAGATGATTTTACTCTTGCGTTTTTAAACGAAAATTTACCCCCAGAACTTAAGCAAGAACTTCTTTCACCCTTTGTTAATATAGAAGAAAATGAGTTAAGATTTAGCATACGTATTATAGATTCTGATCCAAAACTAAGGCGTAATGAATTTCTAACAAATCTCAAGCAAGAGCTCGAAACACTTTTAAAAAATGATGGTGTGGAAATTCAAATCACAGGCATTATGCTACTTTATAATAATATGCTTCAAAGTCTTTTTTCATCACAATTTGATACACTTGTTTTTGTTATCTTAGTTATCTTTGTATTGTTTATCATTATTTTTAGAAGCTTGAAATTTTCAATTATTGCCCTACTGGTTAATATCATTCCTTTAAGTATGGTTTTTGCCCTTATGGGAATTTTAGGCATACCTTTAGATATGATGAGTATTACCATAGCTGCTATAGCCATAGGTATAGGCGTGGATGATACCATACATTATATCTATCGTTTTAAAGAAGAAATAAAAACCAAAAGCGTAGAAGAAGCGATTTTAGCTTCACATCTTAGCATAGGATCGGCACTTTATTATACAACCATTGGTATAGTTTTAGGTTTTAGCGTTATGATGAGTAGTAATTTTATTCCTACGATTTATTTTGGAGTTTTAACTGTATTTGTGATGATTTTACTTTTAAGTGGAAGCTTATTTTTGCTTCCAAGTCTTTTGGTTACAATTTATACTAAGAAAACCAAAGCTTTAAACCCGCATAAAGCACATAAATAAATATAACCGCTAAAATATACTTGATAAAATTTCTCACCCTTTTCCTTTATTTAAAACTTTTAAAACAATCCTTGTAAGTTCCAAAGCTTTAAAACGATGCGAAAGTTGGTTTTTTTCATTATGGCTAAGTTCTGCTAAAGTTTTATCAAAGCCTTTAGGGATAAAAAGGCTATCATAGCCAAAGCCATTTTCACCTCTTTCTGTGTTAATTACATGTCCGTGCATAGTTCCATGCATTGTCCATTCACCCTCTAAGCTTACCAAAGCGATAGCAGCTACATAATGAACCTTACTTTTTTCAAAGCCCAAAACTCTCATTTGTTTTACAAGCTCATCACGATTGCTTTTATCATCTCCCTTACCACTAAAACGCGCAGAATAAATTCCTGGCTTACCGCCCAAAACATCGACACAAATTCCGCTATCATCGCTTAAAACAATAAATTCATTTTTTTGATTTTCATCCAAAGCATTAAAAACCGCTCTTGCTTTTATAAGAGCATTTTCTTTAAAACTATTGCCATTTTCTTCTATTTCAAAGGTGGTTAGAATTTCATCAAAGGCATAAATTTCAAATTCTTTTAAAAGTTCTTTTAATTCTATAACTTTGTGTTTATTGCTTGTTGCTAATAAAATTTTCATTATCTTGCTCCAAAAATTGAATTATTTTCGCTAAATTATCATTTTTAATCCCTTGCCAAACTAAGAAAAAATCAAGTATATTCCATATAAAAAGAGCGACGATATTAAAAATCCATACTACAAGCATAGAAGATGAATCAAAAAAACCTGCAATAAGTAAACCTATAAAAATAAAAGCCCACATTGCCATTTTTGCAAAACCAAGCCCCATATCCCCTTTATAAAAACGATCAAAAGTAAGCCCTGATAAAATAAAAGCAGGTACTACGCCTAAAATAAGCCCTATAATAGGATTTTTCAATTCTAAATACCAAAAACGAAACAATGTTTCATCGCTTAAAGTTTCAATTTTATCTTTATAAGCTGCCAGCAGCTCTATATTTACTTTACCTTCCATTGCCAAAGAAAAAGTTTGAAAACGATTCATAAACCCATCCTTTTAAAAAATTAAAATCTTACTTTTTTAAGCCTTTTAAAAAGATAAAATAAAAAACTTAACAATCCTTAATATAATTCATAGTAAAATTATCTTTTTTTGTAAAATTTAAGATTTTTAGGAAACCAAATAATGCTAAATAATGTCTTACCCCTATCTTTTATCGTTGGAACAAGATTTTTTGGACTTTTTATAGTTTTGCCTGTGCTTAGCTTTTATGCTCTTGAACTCCAGGGTGCAAATGAATTTTTAGTAGGACTTCTAGTGGGTGTTTATGCTCTAACTCAAATGGCTTTACAAATGCCTTTTGGAATACTAAGTGATAAAATTGGACGCAAAAAAACCATGCTTATAGGACTGATTATCTTTATCATAGGCTCTTTAATCTGCTCTTGGGCTGATAATATTTATACAATGCTAATAGGCAGAATGCTTCAAGGTGCAGGGGCTATTGGTGCAGTAGCTACAGCAATGATTAGTGATTTTATCACTGAAGAAAATCGCGGTAAAGCTATGGCAATAATGGGATCTTTTATAGGACTATCTTTTGCAGCTTCTATGGTAATCTCGCCTTTAATGAGTGCTAAATGGGGGCTTTCTAGTCTTTTTGATCTTAGTGCTGTTTTATCGCTTTTGTGTATTATCTTGCTTTATACCGTCGTTCCAAAAGAAAATAAACTCACCCATGAAAATACCAAAACTCCTTTTTTTCATCTTATTAAACAAAAAAATTTAGCCCTAATGAATTTTACTAATTTCATGCAAAAAATGCTTATGAGTATAGCGTTTTTAAGCATTCCTATCATTTTAGTAAAACATTTAGGCTTTGATGAACATAAACTTTGGATTGTTTATACAGCATCTATGATAGCAGGCTTTATCGCCATGGGATTTTCAGGAAGTTTAGGCGAAAAAAGAGGCTTAGCAAAGCAAATTTTACTTTTAGGGATAGCTTTTTTTATCCTTTCTTATATCTTTTTTGTTTTTTCTAGCACAATTACTTTCTTTATCGTTGCGGTTGTGATATTTTTTATAGGTTTTAACTTGCACGAGCCCATTATGCAAAGCTGTGCTTCTAAATTTTGTAAAGTACATGAAAAAGGCGCAGCTTTAGGACTTTTTAATGCTTTTGGATATGGTGGAAGTTTTATAGGAGGTATAATAGGAGGTATATTTTTACATCTTAATAAATTAGAATTACTGGCTATTATTTTAGTGATTTTGTCTATTGTTTGGTTTATAGCTTTGTTATATTTAAAAAATCCTTCTGAATTTAAAAATATTTATTTGCCTTTAGAAACGACTTTAAATTTGAGCGAATTTGGTAAAAATTTAGGCGTTGTAGATATATACAAAAACTCAAAAAATCTAGTCATTAAATTTGATAGCAAGCTAACAAATAAAGAAGAATTAGAAAGTAAAATTTAAATCAAAAATAAAAAAAACTTGAAATTTGATCTATAATTTTATTTTCTAAGGAAAGCTGACAACGCTTTTTATCACTAAGATAAGCTGTGCGAGTAAACAAACTCGTTTTTTGCAGAGTATTTTTAAAGCCAATTTGTATATTTACTTGCATGGTATAATAATTTTCAATATACCATTCCCCATTATTTTCAAAAGGATCAAAATCATAAAAAAATCTTCCCGAACTTGTAATTCTTTGAGCGTAGGAATGCTTTTTAAAATCTACAAGATTGATTAAAATTTCATAATCGGCATTCAAAGATACTTCTTTTAATCCTAAATTTTTAAGTCTTAAAGCTAATTCATCTTTTAGAGTACTTTGAATTTTGCTTGGATTTTGCAAAGTGATACTAAAACTTTGCCCTTGTTTAGCCTTTAAAAAAATGCCTTCATTGCTTGTTTGTATAGAGCTTTGAACAAAGGCAGGCTTTGCGCAAGCACTCAAAAAGAGTGCTAGAAATAAAACTGAAATTAGACGAATTTTTCTCATTATTTGATGATGGTTGGAGTAGCACTAAGGCCTAAAGAACGATATTTTTCATAAAGAGAAAATACTTCTTTTAACTCGCTATCGCTCACCTTTGGATAAGATTTGATATTTGCATCATAATATTTATTTAAAATAGCTATTTTCTCATCATCACTCTTAGCTTTTTTACTCTCTTTGTAAATCAATGCTGATTTTTCAAAAGCTGATTTACCATGCACTGGGGTTAAGATATAATTGACTTGATAATTTTTAAGCTCATCTTTAATCTGTGCCAAATGATCTCTACAATAAGGACATTCTGGATCTGAAAATACATAAATAGCGGGTTTGCTTTTATCGCCTAAAGCTATAAGCATTGTTTCTTTTTGAACTACAGGTTTAACATTTTTAGTGAAATTTGCTCTAGCCTCTTGGAATTTTTTCATTTCATATTCTTGAGCATAAGAAGTTTTAGTTTTTAAATCAATAATATCAGGAACGATAAGATTATCTTTTGTAAAAAGAATTTGCTCTTGCTTTTGTCCTTCAAGCGTTATCGTAACAATTACGCTTTCAAAACCTGTATTTCCAACCTTTTGGCGATTACCTACACTCACTGTTGCATTTGGAAATTGTGCTTTAATGCTTTTGGAATAAAAATCACTGATTTCAGAATTGCTAGCAGCAAATAAAGACATTGAGCAAGCAAGGATTAAGCTTATTTTTTTCATTTATTTTCCTTAAAATCAAATATTAAGATTTTATTTTATAATGATATTCTAAATATTTGTTTTTAAAAATCTTTTTTCATCCTTTTTTTGCACCCTCTCATCTTTATCAAGATATTCTAAATAAGCTATGGCATATTTTCTTGAAAGATTAAAACGCTCTTTCATACTTTGTATATCAAGGCTTTGACTCTTTAAAATTTCTAAGCACTCTTGCATAAGCTTATCTAAGGCATTTTTTTCTATAAAAAGATTATGAGAAAGTCTTATAACGCGATTTTGCTTGGTAAGTTTTTTTAAAATTTCATCTCCACTTTTTCTGTCTAATTCTAAAAATTCGTATAAATTATAAGGTGCTTGAGGTTTTATGCCTTGTTTTTTAAGTATATTGTATAGCTCATCGTTGTTTTTTTCCCTAAGCTTTTCATAATCAATTCCTTTTTTAAAATACACTCCCTTTTCAAATTCAAGTAAATTTGATAGATTTTGAAGTCCAAATTCACAAAATTCCGCACTAGCCCAAGGAAGTCTTAGAGCTAAAGAGCTTGCTGAAAGCATGGCATAAGGATTTTTTTCAAGTATAAAAGAAATGAATTTTTTAAGCTCATCTAAGGCTAAGAGATTATAAATATTAAGATTTTTTTCATCTATAAAAACTCCATTTAATTCTTTGGCTAAATTCAAAGCTTCTTCATGACTTAACTTAAATCTTTGATAACTTGAAAGCAAGCCAAAGCCATATTTATGCGTATTTTTTAGAAATTTGAAAGCTTTTTTTAATTCTTTATTTTTCAAAAGCATTAAAAATTTGTTTTTTTGCTCCTTTTTCAAAGGCTCACTCACAGGATTTAAAACCTCTCCTCCGCCCACAACACGATTATTTTGCAATAAAATAAATTTTTCATTAAAACATAAAAAAAGATTTTTTTCAAATTCAAGATGAGCAAAAAATTCATTATTTTCTAACTCTTTTAAAATGCTTATCTTGCACTCTATGCTTTTTGCACCCACGCAAAAAAGCATTTTTTCATTTTTTAATCTTTTAGCTTTAATCAAAACATCACATTCTTTAAAGCCCTTAAAAAAACCTTTTTTACTTAAAACATAACCTTTTTTTAATTCTTTATAATCACAATTTAAGCTCAAAGCCACACGGTTAAAAGCTGAAATTTCAGCAAAATTACTTTCATGATTTTGTATATTTTTAACCACAAGTTCTTTTTGATTGTCAAGACAAATGATTTTTTCATTGAGGGAAATTTTGCCCTCATTAAGGCTTCCAGTAACTATAGTTCCTATACCTTTTAAAGAAAAAACCCTATCGATATAATAACGAAAAACAAGATTTGCATTAGCATTCTTACATTCTAAATTTAAAAGATAATTTTTTAAGCGCTCAATGCTCTCTTGATCCTTTATCGAAGTGTGAAACACTTTCATAGGTATAAACTCAAGTGAGTTTAGAATTTTTTGCTCTTGTTCCTTAGGATTTTCACATAAATCGCATTTGCTAAGCACCAAGATAATATCTTTGACACCTAAAAGTTCAAGTACTTCTAAATGCTCTATACTTTGTTCTTTTAAGCCCTCATTGATATCAACTACAAACAAACAAGCACTAAAACCAAAAGCCCCGCTTATCATCGTTTTAACCAAGTCTTTATGACCTGGCACATCAATAAAAGAAAGGTGTTTTTGCTTATAGTTTAAATTAGAAAAACTTAAATTAATGGTAATTTGTCTTTCTTTTTCCTCTTTTAAACTATCTCCTTCAAAACCATTTATAGCTTTAATCAAAGAAGTTTTTCCATGATCAATATGCCCTGCAGTACCAATTAATAGCGAATTCATAAATTTTCCATAGTATTGATAATTTGAATTAATTTTGATAAATCTTTTTCTCTAATTGTCCTAAAATCCAGCACAAAAGCTTCATTTTCTATGCGACCTATGATATTTTTTGCTCTAAATTTTTCTTGCAGTTTTAAAGCATTGCCATTAAAAGCTAAAACATAAGTTTCTAAAGTTTTATCAGGCATAGAACCACCCCCTACCAAACTTTTACTCATTTTCAATTCACTTTTAATCTGAATTTCATTTTGTACCCTTAAAGCTTTTTCTTTAATATGAGCGATTTCATCATTTAAAAGCTTTAAACTTGTGATTTTTTCATAATCTTTTTCAAGATAAATCTTAAGACTTTCATTTAACAAAGCAAGTGTGATTTTATCTACTCTTAGCATTCTTAGCAGTTGATTTTCTTTAATTTTATCAATCAATTCTTTTTTACCCAGTATAATTCCAGCTTGCACACTACCAAAAAGCTTATCCCCACTAAAGCTCAAAATATCGCAATGCTTTATCAAATCTTTGATTTTAGGCTCATTTTTTATTAGTTTTGGATTTAAATTCTCACACCAACCCGAACCTAAATCATAATAACTCAAAAGTCCTTTTTCTTTTGCCAAATTTCCTAAATCCTTGATGCCAACCTCGCTATGAAAACCAATCAAAGCAAAATTAGATTTATGGGTTTTTAAAAGCATTTTAGTATTTTCGTTTATAACTTTTTCATAATCTTTTAAATGCGTTTTATTGCTCGTACCTACTTCACAAAGCTTTACTCCTGCAGCTTTAATCACTTCACTCACACGAAAACTTCCGCCAATTTCAACAAGCTCACCCCTTGAAGTTACAAGTTCTTTGTCAAAACAAAGAGAATGAAGTACCAAAAAAACTGCTGCGGCGTTATTATTTACAACCAAAGCATCTTCGCATTCAAAAAGCATTTTAAGTTTTTCAAGCACCAAGGCATAACGACTTCCTCTTTTACCGCTTTCTAAGTCAAATTCGATATTAGCATAATTACAAAGCACATCTTTGGACTTTTCAAAAATACTCTCATCAATAACACTACGCCCCAAATTTGTATGAATAACCACACCCGTAGCATTAATGACACTTTGTAAATCTTTGCGTAAATGTTTTTGAATTTCTTGCTGTATTTTTTCTAAAATAGTATTTTTATCTAGCAAATCTTCGCTTATATTCGCCTTGAGTTTAGCGACAACACTTTTGCAAAAATAAGATCTTAAATAAAAAGGATATTCTTTTAAACTCTCATCATCAATCAAGCTTCCAATTTGTGGAAAAGTTCTAAATTTGTTCATCTTAAGCCTTAAGAAAATATTTGGTTATTTTACCATAGAATTTGGCAAATTGACCATCAAGGAAAATCAATGAAAGACTTTGTTTTCATACAAAATGAAAATCTTATTCCCTTGCCCGATGAGATAAATATTTGGGAAAATTGCAAAGATGAAGAAGTTTTAATTTCTAATGAAAAAGCACAAAAAGCACAAATTTATGCTCCAGAAATCAATTTTTATCTTAAAAGTTCACAAGATGAAATTTTAGAAAAAAGTAAAAATATATTAAAACTTTATGAAGCTAGGGCAAATGTCTATGATTTAGGGCTTGATTTAGAACAAAACAAAGAAGTAAAAAACCGCATTATTTTAGTAGATTCTGATGATACTATGGCTGATTTTTTAAAAAAACAAAACTTTAAAATCATAAGCTTAAAAAATGAAGAAATTCTAGCAGTATTTGGCAGCATAGGCGAGCTTTGTGCTGTGATTTTAAATCAAGGAGAAGAAGTAGAAATTGATTTTGATATTTTACTTTTTAATACAAATTCTAACGACATTCGCAAGGATTTTACAAGACAAAGTGGCTGTTATAATATTAGCAATTTTAAAAATCAAGAAAGTTTACTGAAATTTTTACAAGATAAAAGCCCAAAATACACATACAAAACCTATATTACCTATGATTCTAGCGTATGTCAATACCACGAAAGACGCAGTGAGCATTGCGCAAAGTGTGCTGAAATTTGCCCTACGATAGCTATTTTAAAAGATGATGAAAACAAGCATTTAGAATTTTCTCAAGTAGATTGCCTAGGCTGTGGAGGCTGTATCAGCGTGTGCCCTAGTGGTTCGCTTGATTATGCACCCATGCCTAGGGAAAGTTTTTTTGAACTTTGTGAATTTTATAAAGAAAAAAAGATTTTAATCATACCTAAAAAAATGTCTTTAGAAAATTTAAATATAAAGCTACCCAAAGATGTTTTGCCTTTTATGATAGAAGGTGAAAAGTGGCTTTCTTCTATGCATTTTCTAACTCTTTTGCAAAGCAGTGGTGCAAATTTGGTTTTTTACACGGATTTTATTTCACGAGGAAGTGCTGAAGCAATAGATCTTTTAAATACTTTTTTTGAAAGAAAATTTCAAAAAGAAGCTATTTTTACCGCTAAAGATGAAAAAGAATTGCAAAATGCTTTAGGAAAGCAAGAATTTATAGAAAATTTAAGTTTTGATTTTCACAATAACACTCTTACTACTAGAGAAAATTTTGCCAAAAGAATGCAAAATTTGATCCAAAATGATGATTTTGGCGTAAAAGAAAGTGGCGAATGGTTAAGATATGGAAAAATAGAAATCAATGCAAATACCTGTACTCTCTGCCTTTCTTGCGTAGGAGCCTGTAATGTAGGAGCTTTGATTGCTGATACTAAAGAAAATGCACTTAAATTCAATGCTTCATTATGCACTACCTGTGGATACTGCGAAGTAAGTTGTGCTGAAAAAGATACTCTAAAACTTACGCGTAGTGGAATGGAATTTAATCCCAACTATTTTGAATACCAAACCATGGCAAAAGATGAACTTTTTGCTTGCATAGAGTGTGGAAAAGAGTTTGCCACTAAAAAAGCGGTAGAAAAAATTGCGAATTTGATGAAGCCTAAATTTGGCAATGATGAGAGCAAGATAAAAACCCTTTATTGTTGTGCAGACTGCAAAGCAAAGGTAATGATAGAAGCAATGAGAAAAGGATAAATAATCAATCAATTGGCTCTGATTTGATATTTTCTATAGCCCAAATCATAGCCTTTTCTATTACACTCCCATGAGTTTCATTCTCAAAAAGTTTAAATTCAACTTCACAAGCACTATGATTTAAAATTTGCATACCAAGTTCTTTAACACTTATTTTAGCTTTAGCTTTCTTAATGCTAGAATTACTCTCAGCCGAACCTAAAGCCATATAAATTTGAGGACAATTTGATAAAGAAATTCGTTTAGGTATAAATTCACTACCACCCCACCACAAAGAAGGTGAAATAATAAAATAATGGCTAAAAAGCTTTGTATCATTAAATAAAGTATCTAAAGCAAAAAGTCCGCCAAAAGAATGTCCAAAAAGAATTTGAAAATCTTCACTGGTTTCATAATGTGTATTAATATAAGGTAAAAGCTCTGTTTTGATAAATTGTCTAAATTCAAAGCTACCTCCTCCATTTTGAAATTCCAAACCTTGAACCTTAGGAGTATAATCTTTTGTCCTATGGGTAGTATCAAACGCCAAAGGGCTATCATAACCTATACCAACAATTAAAATATCTTCTTTAGGCAAATAATTATAAAGATTTAAAAATCTCGAAAAAAACGCATTGCCATCAAGCAAATAAATTACCTTATATTTTTTATATTTTATTTTACTTTTTGCCACAAAAATTCGATAACTTGTATGATAATGCGTTAATTTTAAATCTTTCTCTATAAAAAAGTAATCTTTTGCTTTTTCTATAATAGGAGTAATTTTTTGATCTGGTTTTGAAAAAAGTGGAATAGTTAAAATTAAAAATACAATACAATATCGGCAAAGAAAGCCGATATTTTTAAAAATTAAGCAAAATGAGCTTTGATTTGTTCTACCCAAGCGTCAATTCTTGCTTCAGTTTGATCTTCTTGATTGTCATTATCAAGTGCAAGACCTACAAATTTTCCATCAACAACTGCATCGCTTGATTCAAATGTATAGCCATCAGTTGAAACTTCACCTACTAAATTTGCGCCTGCATTTTTTAAATTTTCTGCAAGTTTTCCCATACCACCGCAGAAAGTGTCTGAATAGCTTTCACTATCACCCATTCCAAATACAGCTACAGTTTTTCCACCAAGGCTAAGACCTGAAAAATCAAAACCATCCCAATCATCTTGTAAATCACCACTTCCCCAAGTAGAAGTTCCACAAATTAATTTATCATAAGAATTAATTTTAGCTGCATCAATATCTGCAACATTTAAAACATCACTAATTCCTAATTTTGAAGCGATTGTATTTGCTGCTCCTTCTGTATTTCCCATAGCACTTCCATAAATTACTGCTACTGACATTATTTTCTCCTTATAAGTTTATTTGTTATTGAATACGGAACTAATTTTAACATAGTTTTATTTAAATCGCATAAAAAATGTTTTATTTGAATAAAATGTGTGAATTTTTTGTTACGCGGACAAACTATGTAGATTTGTTCAAATTGATTTTGATATATAAATTTAGATATTTTTTGAATTTCGTTATCGATATTTAAATTTTGAAGATCCACTTCCTTGCAAAGAGGTAAAACGGCAATTTTATTATCTATGATAATCAAATTATCATTTTGAACAATGCTTCGATTTTGATTTTGATGAGAAATTTTATCATATACATAAAAATCAAATAAAACTTGCGCATCAAAACAAATTCCTCTAAAATAAGCTCTTAAAAGCCTTAAAATATCGACATTTTGAAATATCTTAGTCTTAAAAATCAAACTCTTTCTTTTTTGAAAATAAGAAATGTTCAAAGTAAGATTTTTATCGATATTTTTTATCTTGCCAAAAGGCGTATGTATCACATCTTGCAAGAAGTTTTGAAAAGGCATTTTTAAATCCTTTGCACTTTTTGCATATGAAAGCGGGATTCTTAAAGCACTATCAATACTAGCATTGTATTGAATCAAAAAAGTTTTGACAAGCTCTTGCTTGCACAAAGAACTATAAACCCGAGGGATAAATTCTCTTTTATCATCAAATCCAAATAGCATTATTCAACCTTAGAGCAAGAAAATTCTTTATCTAAATTAAATATCTTACAATACTCACAATACACGCAACTTACGCTTCTTTTTGCGCAAACTAATGGAATTTTTCGTTTTTTAGCCTCGTTTTTAATTTTTTTCATAGTATTGTGATTTAAGAAACTCGTAAGCATTACTATACATTCTGTATCACAAGGAATAGGTTTGCGATTGACTCTATTTTCATTGCGCGCATCCCAATGCTCTATTTTTTTTGCACCTAAATCATACAAAACAGCCTTAATAGGTGTTATTTCATCTGCACCAATAACCAAAACTGACATAAGCTCTCCTTTGTGATTTTTATTTTAAATTATTTTGATAATTATTATTATAATATAATCAAACTAAATTTATTTTGAAATTTATTATCATTAATATTTTTTATTAATTTATATTAATTCAGCTAATTTTAATTTTTAATAGATATAATTTCTCAACTAATAAAAATTATTATTTAGGAGAAAATAATGAAAAAATTAACTAACGACTTCGGAAACATTATAGCCGATAATCAAAACTCTTTAAGCGCAGGTGCAAAAGGCCCTTTACTTATGCAAGATTATCTTTTACTTGAAAAACTTGCTCATCAAAATAGAGAAAGAATTCCAGAAAGAACAGTGCATGCAAAAGGAAGCGCAGCTTATGGCGAAATAAAAATTACAGCAGATTTAAGTGCTTATACCAAAGCTAAAATTTTTCAAAAAGGTGAAGTTACTCCATTGTTTTTGCGTTTTTCAACAGTAGCTGGCGAAGCAGGTGCAGCCGATGCTGAACGCGATGTTAGAGGTTTTGCTATTAAATTTTATACCAAAGAAGGAAACTGGGATTTAGTAGGAAACAATACCCCAACATTCTTCATCCGTGATGCTTATAAATTTCCTGATTTTATCCACACTCAAAAAAGAGATCCAAGAACGCACTTAAGAAGTAATAATGCCGCTTGGGATTTTTGGAGTTTGTGTCCTGAAAGCTTACACCAAGTAACTATTCTTATGAGCGATAGAGGAATTCCGGCAAGTTATCGCCATATGCATGGTTTTGGAAGCCATACTTATAGCTTTATCAATGACAAAAACGAAAGATTTTGGGTGAAATTCCATTTTAAAACCCTACAAGGTATTAAAAATCTTAGCAATAAAGAAGCTGCTGAACTTATCGCCAAAGATAGAGAAAGCCACCAAAGAGATCTTTACAATGCTATAGAAAATAAAGATTTCCCAAAATGGAAAGTTCAAGTTCAAATTCTTGCTGAAAAAGATGCTGACAAACTAGGCTTTAATCCTTTTGATTTAACTAAAATTTGGCCACATAGCGTAGTGCCTTTAATGGATATAGGCGAAATGATCTTAAATCAAAATCCACAAAATTATTTTAATGAAGTAGAACAAGCAGCTTTTAGCCCAAGCAATATAGTACCTGGTATAGGTTTTAGTCCTGATAAAATGCTACAAGCTAGAATTTTCTCATATCCTGATGCACAAAGATATAGAATAGGAACTAATTATCATCTTTTACCTGTAAATCGTGCTAGAAGTGAAGTAAATACTTACAATGTTGCAGGTGCTATGAATTTTGATAGCTATAGAAATGGTGCTGCGTATTATGAGCCAAACAGCTATGAAGAAAGCCCAAAAGAAGACAAAAGCTATCTTGAGCCTGATTTAGTTTTAGAAGGTAATGCGCAAAGATATGCTCCTTTAGATAATGATTTTTACACTCAACCAAGAGCGTTGTTTAACATCATGAATCAAAACCAAAAAGAACAACTTTTTGAAAATATAGCAGCTTCTATGGAAGGTGTAGAAGAAAAAATCATTACTAGAGCTTTAGGACATTTTGAAAAAATTTCACCTGATTATGCACAAGGTGTTAAAAAAGCTTTGGGAAAATAATTTTTACTTGCCACTTTTTAGGTGGCAAACTAAAGATTATAAACAAAGGAAAAACGATGATGACACTTAGCTTAGAAGAAGAAAAAAGATTTGCCGAGCTTTGCAAAATGGCTTTTAATTTTGCTAGAAATAACGAATATGAAAATCTTAAAATCATGATAGAAGCAGGACTGAATGTGAATTTAAAAACACATAAAGGCGATACCTTGCTTATGCTTGCAGCTTATAATAATTCTTACGAATGCGCAAAAATGCTTTTAGAAAAGGGTGCGCTTGTTGATGAAAAAAATGATCGAGGACAAACACCTTTAGCAGGAGTTTGCTTTAAGGGCTATTTGCCTATGTGCGAGCTTTTAGTAAAATATGGAGCAAATATAGATGAAAATAATGGCTTAGGTATGACACCTTATAGTTTTGCTATCATGTTTGGCCGTAAAGATGTAGCCGAGTTTTTACTCAAAAGCTCTAAAAAAAGCCTAAGTAAACGCCTTTCTTTAGGAATTTTAAAATTATTTAAAAAATAATTTCTATGATTTAAAATTTTTTAAATACCTATAGACACTAGGCTCTGAAATTTTTAAGAGTCTAGCCACTATAGGCACAGAACCCTTGATATTAAAAATACCCTTTTGATATAAAGTTTTTGTAATCTCTTCTTTTTGTGCCATGCTAAGTTGATAATCCGAATTTAAATAATTCATATCAATGCTTTGAGCTAAAATTTCTTCTATAGAATGACTTAGGGTTTCTATATTTCCTAAACTATCTACACTGGTATTATTTTCTTTGTCTTGATTTAAAAATTCACTCATATCGCCTAATTTTTCTATATCTATAATCCTACAAACCAAGTCTCTCATCATGCTCGTATCGTGATTGATACACAAAATTCCTACCAATTCATCAGAATTTTTTATAAAAAATGTCGAACCTCTAACAAGTTTTGATTTTCCAATCAAAGCCTTATAATCACACAAAAAATCTTCTTTTAAATAAGCCTTATTTTGCACAAGTTCACTTGCAAAAGCACTCAAGGGAGATTCAAGAGTTCTACCGCTGACATGACTATTTGCAATAGCTGCTATATAAGCACCCTCTTTAGAAAGAACATGAAAAACCACTTCATACTGCTTACCTAAAACTTGTCCTAAAAAATTCGTGAGCTTTATAAATTGCTCTTTTTGTTTTTCATCCATGAAAATATTCCTAAAATAATAAAATTTAGAATCCAAAGCTTAAATTTTAACTTTAATTTTTTAAAAATATTCTTAAAGATAATATTTTATTATCGTGATAATAAAATATTGACAAATTATTATTATCGTGATAAAATACGTTTATTTAATTTACATTAATAAAAAAGGAGAGAAAATGTCAAATTATCCAAAGGCTATCGGCCCTTACTCAGCTTATAGAGAAGCAAACGGTTTGCTTTTTATCTCGGGACAAATCCCTATCAATCCAGCATCAGGAGAAATAGAAAGCTCTGATATTAAAGAGCAAACTAAACAATCTCTAAAAAATATAGGGGCTATATTAGAAGAAAATGGAATTTCTTACGATCAAGTCATCAAAACAACTTGTCTTTTAGCAGATATTTCAGATTTTGCTGCCTTTAATGAAGTGTATGCGCAATTTTTCAAATCTCCCTATCCTGCAAGAAGTGCATTTGCAGTAAAAGATATACCAAAAGGAGCTAAAGTAGAAATAGAAGTTATTGCTCAAAAAGGATAAAACATGTTAGGTTTAACTTTTTCTTTATTTAGTGTTTTTTTACTTGTATTTATGCTTTATAAAAAAATCAATGCTCACATGGCATTGCTTTTAAGTGGTTTACTTTTGCTTTCCCTGGCTGCTATTTTTGGACTTTCGCCACATATTGTTGCAAAAGGTTCTTTAAATTTAGGTTTTTTTGATATTTTTCAAGTTTTTAACCAAACCATGTCAAACACCTTAGCAGGTCTAGGACTAACACTAATGGCTATAGCAGGTTTTTCTGCTTATATGGATCATGTTGGTGCATCTTACGCACTCTTTAAAGTTTTTGAAAAACCTTTAAAAATGGTAAAATCCCCTTATGTTTTACTTTTAGTTGCATATTTTATCGTGCAATTTTTAGTTCTTTTTATCCCTTCTCATGCAGGCTTAGGACTTTTACTTATGGTTACTATGTATCCTATATTGGTTCGCTCTGGAGTTTCTAAACTTTCAGCTCTAAGCGTAATTGGTATTTGTCAATATATCGATCATGGTCCTGGAAGTGGCAATGTAATCATGGCTTCAAAAGTAGCTGAAATCGATCCTGCTATTTATTTTGTTCATTATCAACTCCCTACAACCCTACCTATCATTGTAGCTGTAGGTATTGCTATATATTTTTGCAATAAATTCTTTGATAAAAAAGATAATTTTGTTTTTAATGCTCAAGAAGTAGAAAAAGAACTCAGTGAAAATAAAGATAAAGAAAATGAACTTAAAAAACCTCCAAAAATTTATGCTATCTTGCCTGTTATACCTTTGGTATTAATACTTGGATTTAGTTCTGTACTTGATAGCATTTTAGTTTTAATGGGAATTAGTAGTGAAGAAGAAGTAAAAGCTGCAGCTAGTTCGGCTATCAAAATGAATGTTCCTGTGGCTATGGTGATTTCAACTTTTGTTGCGATTGTTTTTGAAATGATACGCTATAAAAGCGTAGTAGAAACACTCAATTCTATTATGATATTCTTTAAAGGAATGGGACATTTATTTGTTATCACTGTTTCTTTGATAGTATGCGGTCAAGTATTTGCAAGCGGGCTTTTATCGGTTGGCTTTGTAGATACCTTAATAGAATTTTGTAAAAATGCAGGATTTGGAGTACTTGCTATCATCATCGCAGTTTCAATTTTACTTGCAGTTTGTGCTTTCTTAATGGGTTCTGGAAATGCAGCATTTTTTAGCTTTGCCCCACTTATCCCAAATATAGCAAAACATTTTGGCATTGAAACTATCACCATGATAGCACCTATTCAAATCATGACAGGCTTTGGAAGATGCGTGAGCCCTATAGCACCTGCTATTTTAGCTATCTCAGCTATCGCAAAAGTAAGTCCTTTTGCTGTAGTTAAAAGAACAGCTATTCCTATGCTTGTAGCGGCTATTGTAAATATCATTATGACTTATATTTATCTTTAAAAGGAGACAAAATGAACTCAAAAACCAAACTTATTCATTGCGGTAGAGGTGATCAAAATGTTGAAGTAAGATCAGTCAATCCTACACTTATGCGTGCATCAACCATACTTTTTAAAGATCATGCCACTTGGCAAAAATATAGAGAATTAAGAAAAACTGATCGTGTATTAAGCTATGGTGCTAGAGGAACGACAACTAACTTCGAACTTGAAAAACTTATCTGCAGCTTAGAAGGCGGCTACAGAGCTCAACTTTTCCCAACAGGACTTGCAGCACTTGCTATGGTACTTTTAAACTATGCTAGTAAAGACGCACATTTTTTAATCACTGATGCAATCTATGGGCCTGTAAGAACAATTTGTGAATTATTTTTAGAAAAAATGGGTGTTGAGATTGATTTTTTAAAAGCCGATGCAAGTGATGTAGAAGAAAAAATCAAGCCTAATACCAAACTCATCCTATGCGAAAGCCCTGGTTCTATACTTTATGAAATCATAGATTTGCCAAAGCTTTGCAAAATTGCACACTCTCATAATATTCCTGTAGCTATTGATAATACTTATTCAAGCGGATACTTCCTAAATCCACTTGAGCTAGGCGTAGATATTTCGGTTATAGCTGCGACAAAATATCTTAGCGGTCACTCTGATGTTACCATGGGTGTAGTGGTTATCAATGAAAAAGAATGGAAAAATTTTGACAAACTCCCTGAAGCTTTAGGCTTTACAACAAGCCCTGATGATGCTTATTTAGTTCTTCGTGGTATGAGAACTTTAGATGTAAGAATGAAAGCTCATGAAAAAAGTGCAGATGAAATCGTAGAGTTTTTACAAACAAGAAAAGAAATTAAAACTATTTTCTATCCAAAACTCAAAACCCATCCAAACCATGAAATTTTTATGCGCGATCATAAAGGTGCTAACGGTATGGTTACTATCGAATTTGCAGAGGGTTATAGTAAAGAAGATGCTATTAAATTTGTAGATGAGTTAGAATATTTTTCTATAGGTGCTAGCTGGGGTGGCTATGAAAGTTTAGCAACTGTAACTACTCCACCAAGAACTGCAACAGACTGGAGCAAAAGAGGTCCATTTGTAAGATTTCATATAGGACTTGAAGATACTAAAGACTTGATTGCTGATTTAGCTAAGGCTTTTGATAGTATTAAAAAATAAGGAAATAAAATGACTGGAATTAGCGTATTTGATCATAAATTATTAGCAGATTCATGGAGCACGCAAGATATGCGTGCTGTTTTTTGTGAAGAAAATCGCATACAAAAATGGCTTGATGTTGAAGCAGCATTAGCAAAAGCACAAGCAAAACTTAATATCATCCCCCAAGAAGCAGCAGATGAAATTGCAAAAAAAGCTTATTATAAATTTATGGATATGGATTTTATTTTTAATGAATTTAAAAAAACCAAACATCCTTTAGTTCCTACTGTTAGGGGATTAGAAAAAGCTTGCTATAATAATCTAGGCGAATATGTACATTTTGGGGTAACCACTCAAGATATCATTGACACAGGACTTGTTTTGCAATTTAAAGAAGCTATGACTCTTGTAAAAAGCGAATTAAAAGCCATTGCAAAAGCTTTAGTAAAACTTGCTAAAACGCACAAAAATACTGCTATGATGGGAAGAACTTTAGCACTTCAGGCTTTGCCTATTACTTTTGGACATAAAGTGGCTATTTGGTTAAGCGAACTTGAGCGTCATTTTGAAAGAATACTTGAACTTGAAAAAAGACTTTATGTAGGCAGTATAGTAGGAGCTGTTGGAACCAAGGCTAGCTTAAGTGATGAATGTAATGAAGTAGAAAAACTCACTTTAGAAAATTTAGGACTTGATGTGCCTAATATTTCTTGGCAGAGCGCACGTGATCGCTTTATAGAACTTGGTTTTGTACTAGGCAATATCAACGCAACCTTTAACAAAATCGCTCATGAAATTTTAATCCTTTCACATAATGAAATTGATGAAGTTGCTGAACCTTTTGGCAAAGGACAAGTAGGATCAAGCACTATGCCACACAAAAGAAATCCTGCAGTAAGCGAAAATGCAGTTACAGTAAGCAATGCCTTTAAAGCAAATTTAGCCATTTTAAGTGATATTGAAAGACATGAGCATGAAAGAGATGGACAAGTTTGGAAAATGGAATGGAAACTTTTACCTGAAATGTTTTTAATGCTTTCTGTGGTTTTAGCAAATATGAAATTCGCTCTTAGTGATTTAGAAGTAAAAAAAGACAAAATGCTTAAAAATTTAAATACTCTTAATGGTTTTGTTTTAGCAGAGCGTGTTATGTTTGCATTAAGCGATCATTATGGAAAACAACACGCCCATGAAATTGTTTATGAAAATGCTATGCTAGGTATCGAAAAACAAAAAACCTTTAAAGAAGTTTTACTTGCAGATAAAAGAGTATCTAAGGTATTGAAAGAAAAAGAAATCGATGCTTTGCTTGATGCAACAACCTATGTAGGATATGCACCTAAACTAGTGGATGAATTTTTAGAAAAAATTCAAAATCATGCTATTTTACAATAGGAAAAACGATGTTATATAGCGAAATTTTAGCGGATTTTATTTTCAATCTTCAGTATGAAAATATCCCTAATACAGTTGTTCAAAGAGCTAAAGAACTTATGCTTGATAGCCTTGGAACAGCTATAGCAGCAAGCAAGGAAGAATGCATTTTAAACGCCTTTAAAGCTTTTGAAAATTTAAGCACAGAAAAAAATACCCCTGTATGGGTAAATGATAAAAAACTAGATCCTATTTATGCAGCCATGCTAAATGGCATTGCTTCTCATGCACTTGATTTTGATGATACACATACAGAAGCGATTTTACATGCAAGTGCGATTTTAACTCCTCTTTGTTTAAGTTATGGTTTTCATATCAGTAAAGATGCTAAAAAAATTATAAAAGCTTTTATTGTTGGCTGGGAAGTTGCTGCTAGAGTAGGTATTGCAAGTAAGGGAACTTTTCATAAGCGTGGTTTTCACACTACAGCTATCGCTGGGATTTTTGGAAGTGTGAGTGCGAGTGCAGTTTTACTTGATTTAAACAAGCAACAAATCATCAATGCTTTAGGACTTGCTGGAAGTTTTGCAAGTGGGATTAATGAGTTCTTATCCAATGGTTCTAATTCAAAAGTCTTACATATAGCAAATGCCATTAAAAATGGAATTTTAGTCGCTAACTTTGCTAAAAATAACATGAGTGGACCTCTAAGCATTTTTGAAGGTAGGGATAATATCTTTAAATGTTTTGGTATAGAACAAGAATGCGATAAAACAGAACTTGATAAAGGCTTGGGTGAAATTTGGCAAAGTATGCAAGTTTCTATAAAGCCTTATCCAAGTTGTCACTTTGCTCACGGTCTTATTGATTGTGCCATAGCTTTAAAAAATGATGGCTTAAAAGCAGATGAAATCAAAAGCATTCGTTGTTTTGTAGATGAAGTTCCTATTTCTTTTATTTGTGATCCTTTAGAAGCAAAATACACTCCAAACAGTGCTTATGAGGCCAAATTTTCTATGCCTTTTTTAATGGCTTTAGGTTTTTTTGATGGTAAGATTACTCTTAAATCCTATCAAGATTTAAAACGAAAAGAAGTACTTGAATTTGCACAAAAAATCACTTATGAGAAAAGAAAATCTCAAGGTTTTCCAAAATATTTTCCTGGACACATGGAAGCTATCTTACAAGATGGAAAAGTGATTTGTAAGGATGTTTTTATCAATAAAGGCAATTTTGACAATCCTTTAAGCTTTGAAGAATTAAAAGATAAATTCATCAATAACGCAAAAGAAAATCTTACCATGGATAAAATTCACGATATTTTAGAACAAATAAAACATTTAGAAAAGCAAACTGCTCTTTCATTGTAAGTCTTAAAAAGACTTACAAGACTTCTAAACATTTTTTTAGTGTATATTTTATACAATTTCACCAAAGGAAATATATCAATGACGCTTAATGAATTAAAAGATGGACAAAGTGCAATTATCAAAGAAGTCAAAGCTTATAAAGAACTTCATTCTAGACTTTTGAGCTTTGGTTTTATGAAAAATAAAACATTAAAAAAATACACTCTTCTTTAAAAAATGCGACCATTATGGTAGAGTTTGAAAGCACTTGCGTGATTTTAAGATCAAATGAAGCTGAAACTATACAAGTGGAACCCCTATGAAAAAAATTACTATTGCGCTAGCAGGCCAACCTAATGTTGGCAAAAGCCTACTTATCAATACACTTTGCAAAGCCAATATGAAAGTGGGAAATTTTAGCGGAGTTACCATAGAAAAAGCCGTAGCAAAAACACGCTATAAAGATTATGAGCTTGAATTTATAGACTTGCCTGGGACTTATTCTTTAGATGGCTATAGCGAAGAAGAAAAAATCGCTCGTCAATTTCTAGAAAGTAAAAATTACGATATCATAGTTAATGTTTTAGATGCTACCAATTTAGAACGCAATCTCATCCTTAGTGCAGAACTCCTAAGCCTCAATAAAAAAATGCTTCTTGCTCTAAATATGTGTGATGAAGCCAAAAAAGAAGGTATAGAGCTTGACACTTCGATTTTAAGCAAAGAATTTCAAATCAATGTTGTTGAAATTTCAGCTAAAACAAAATTTAGAACTTTTACTTGAAAAAATCATTATTTTATTTGAAAATAAATTTACACCCAAATCAAGATTTTCTACTCCACTTTGCGAAAAGAGCTTAGAAAAAGAAGATATACTAACCCTAGTAAATGGGCTTTCAAGAAAGATCATCACCTACAAAAAAGAAGAAAGAAATCTTACTAAAAAAATTGATGCATTGCTTATCCACAAATTTTTTGGTTTGCCTATATTTTTATTTTTAATGTGGCTTTTGTTTCAACTCACTTTTACCCTAGGGCAAATTCCTATGGATTATATAGAATCAGGCTTTAATACTTTAGGCGAATGGGTCAAAGGCAATATTCAAAACACTTTCATTGCGTCAGCTTTAGCTGATGGAGCTATTGCAGGTGTTGGAGCTGTGGTGCTTTTTTTGCCTAATATCATTATTTTATTTTTAGGCATTGCTCTTTTAGAAACTACAGGCTATATGTCAAGAGTGGCTTTCTTACTAGACGGAATTTTACATAAATTTGGTACATGGAAAAAGCTTCATTCCGCTCATCACTGGTTTTGGCTGCTCTGTGCCTGCTTTTATGGCTACGCGCACGCTTAAAAATAAAAGAGATAGACTTTTAACACTCTTTGTGATTAATTTTATGAGTTGTGGGGCAAGACTTCCTGTTTATGTATTGTTTATCGGTGCATTTTTCCCAAGTGAAGAAGCGGGGAATTACCTTTTTGGAATTTATCTTCTAGGTGCTATTTTAGGGCTTATTGCGGCCAAATTCTTAAGATCCACTGCATTTCGCGGTATTGATGAACCCTTTGTGATGGAAATGCCAAAATATCGTATGCCAAATTGGCATTTAGTATGGTTTATGGTCTTTAATAAAGCTAAAATGTATCTTAAAAAAGCAGGGACCTTTATACTTGTAGCTTCCTTACTTATATGGTTTGCAAGCAATTTTCCAAACAATGAAAGCAATTTAGATGATTTTAGCGCTCAAGAAAGAGCTGTTGAGCAAAGTTATCTAGGGCAATTTGGCAAAACAATTGAGCCTATTTTTTCTCCGCTTGAGCTTGATTGGAAATTAAGCGTATCTTTAGTCAGTGGTTTGGCCGCAAAAGAAGTAATGATTTCTACCATGGGGGTGCTTTATTCTCTTGGAAAAGAAGTGGATGAAACAAGCAGTGATTTAAAAGGTATTATTGCTAAAAATATTCCTTTGCCTAGTGCGGTGGCGTATATTTTATTTGTAATGATTTATAATCCTTGCTTTGCTGCAACCATAGTCTTTTCAAAAGAAAGCGGAAAAATAAAATATACTTTTTTCCTTTTTCTTTTTACTTGCATCAGCGCCTATATAGTGGCTTTTATAGGGTTAAATATTACAAAATTTGTAATCAATTAACCCGCTTTTTGTTTATTAAAGTCTATCACGCTTTTAATATTTTTTTCAAAAGCCTTCAAAACGCTATAAGCAAGAGCTTCAAAATCAAGCCCTCCGCAAAGATAAATCAAAGGCATACGAAAAGATTTACTCACATCAAGTTTTGATTTTTCATTAAGAGTAAGTTTAAAATCATAAGGACTTGCATGCTTAAAGCTATAATTTTGCGCCGCTTTTAAAAAATCGTTTTTATCTTGTAAAAACTCACCCTTTGCCAAAATAAAATTGATCTCAAAATACTTCCAAATATCACTAGAAGGCATAGGATTTTCATCAAAATTTTGCTCTATAAAAATAAAGTTTTTTTCAAAAGATGTTTTGTAATTTTCTACAAGTAAAGCACCTAATTTATTTTTAGCAATGTTTTGCAAGATAAGCTTTAAATTACTTTCAAATTCAAAATCCATCGAAGATAGGATTTGAATTTGCTCTTCTAGGGCAAATTCTGTACTAAATTCCTGATTTACAAGCTTAGCATAAGAAAAAGGATTTGCCATAGGTTTTTCATAATTCCCAAACTCATCCCAAAAATTTTTCTCACTACAGGCTATACAACCATGTCCTGCAGCCACAGGCCAAGAAGTTTTAGCATTAAATTTTACTTTAGGACAATTATTATAAGTATAAGGACCTTTACAGCCTATTTTAAATAAACAAGCTCCACTTTTAGCCTTTTCATCATCAAAATGTTCAGCAAAAATCCCACTTTCAAATTTTGCCTTTCTTTCACACATATCATGCAAACATTTACCATAAGCCCACACGGGACGATTTTGCCCATCAAGTTCAGGCAAAACTCCAAATAAAGCAAAAAAACTTAAAGTCGCAATGATATTTATATCACTTGGAGGACAACCTGGGATATTTACTACTTTCTGACTTAAAACTTCGCTAATACCACAAGTTTTACTAGGATTTGGATAAGCAGCTTGAATACCACCATAACTTGAACAAGTACCCACTGCAAAGATAGCCTTGGCTTTAGCGGCTAGTTTGTCTAAAATTTCATAGCCACTCTCTCCTTGCGCTCCTATAGTAAGAAAAAAGGTATCAATGGCTGCAACACCACCTTCAACCGCTAAAATAAAATCTTCTTCTAAAACATGTTCTAAAAGCTCTTCAGCCTTAGTGCCATTTGCTGCCATTAAAGTTTCATGATATTCTAAAGAAAAAAAATCAAAAATAAGCTCATCAAAACTTGGCAACTCAGAACGCAACAAACTCTCACTACACCCTGTACATTCACAAAGATGAAGCCATACTAACTTTGTTTTAGGTGCGATTTGAAAAAATCTTTGTGCAAGAACTGGAATTTCATTACCTAAAGATAAATGCTTAGCAAGAATTTTTACACTTTCTTCATTGATAACCTTATCCTCTTTTAAAGTAGAATTTTCAAGTTTTTTAATGCGATCTTCAAGTATATTTTTTAATTCTTCATTGCTAAGCTTTGCCATCTTTTATCCTTTTTGATTATCCCAACAAAGAACAGTTTGCCCTTCTTCATTTTTTTCAACATCACCCATACCCATGATGTTATATCCTGCATCAACATAATGTATTTCACCTGTAACACCATTTGCCAAATCGCTAAGTAAATACATAGCCGAATTTCCTACATCTTCTATACTAACATTGCGTTTTAAAGGAGAATTGATTTCATTGTATTTTAATATCATTCTAAAATCACCTATTCCACTTGCTGCTAAAGTTTTAATAGGCCCTGCCGAAATCGCATTTACACGAATTCCTTTGATACCTAAATCTCTTGCCAAATAACGCACAGAACTTTCAAGAGCTGCTTTTGCCACACCCATAACATTATAATGAGGCACATATTTTACCCCGCCAAGATAGCTTAAAGTCAAAATTGCACCCTTTTCTTTTAATACTGGCAATACCGCACGCGTTAAAGAAAGTAAAGAATACACAGAAGTTTGCATAGCTATATCAAAAGCTTCTTTTGAAGTTTCTAAGAATGAATTTTCTAAAGCTTCTTTTGGCGCATAAGCAACAGCATGTACTATAAAATCAATCTCACCTAAATCTTTTTTAATTTTTTCAGCGATAAAGTCTAAATGATCGCTGTTATTTACATCAAGCTCATAAACAAAGTTTGATCCAAATTCTTCTGCTATAGGCTCAACACGCTTTTTTAATGCATCATTTAAAAAAGTAAAAGCTAAACTTGATCCTTGCTCATAACAAGCTTTTGCTATACCATAAGCTATGGATTTATTATTGGCTACGCCTACTATAAGGCCTTTTTTGCCTTTCATTATCATCATTTATCCTTTAATTAGTTTTATAAAATTTTCAGCTTTTAATGCAGCAGATCCTATTAAAACACCGCTGCAATGTTTTATATTTAAAATATCTTTGATATTGTCCTCATTTACACTTCCGCCATAAAGCAAAGGAGCTTGCGTAAGCGAAGAAAGAAATTCAAGCACTTTAGCAATATCTTCTTTTTTAGCACTCACACCACTTCCTATAGAGTAAATAGGCTCATAAGCGATAATGAGATTTTTATAATCTAGGTCAATAACTTCAAGTTGTTTTTTTAAAAAATCTAAGGTTTGATTTGAGTTTTTAAGCTTTAAATCCTCGCCTATGCAAAAAACGATTTTATAAGCATGCTCTTTAGCAAAATCAAATTTAGCTTTGATTAAATTTTCATCACCCAAAGCCCTTCTTTCAGAATGCCCTATCAAAACACATTTGATTCCAAATTCATCCAAATGCTCTTTTCCAAGTTCACCTGTAAAAGCTCCATTGACACAAGGATAAAAATTTTGCGCCCCTTGTATAAAATTTAATTCATTTTCTAAAAAAGCTATACTAGGTGGAAAAACGATAATATCATCACATTTTGCTCCCATAGTTTTATTTAAAATTTCAGCATAAATTTTAAAACTTGCTCTTGTGTGATTGCATTTTAAATTTGCAGCAAAGATCATTCATTTTCCTTAGATCTTAAAGCTTTTACGCCTGGAAGTTCTTTACCTTCTATAAGTTCAAGAGAAGCACCACCCCCAGTGGAAATAAAAGTCATTTCATCTGCATCTCCAGCACGCGCGACAACATCAGCCGTATCGCCACCCCCTACAACAGTAGTAGCATGTCCATCGCTGATAGCATGGCTCATTTTTATGCTGCCTTTTGAAAATTTATCGATCTCAAAAACACCCATAGGTCCATTCCACCAAATGGTCTGTGCATCAGAAATAACCTCTTTAAAAAGTCTCACACTTGCAGGACCTATATCTAAGCCCATCCAGCCACTTGGAATTTCTTGCGAAGGTACAAATTTCATTGGTGATTCTTGAGAGCAAGCAGGAGCAGCAACTACATCCACAGGTAAGTAAATTTTAACACCTAAATTCTTTCCTTTTGTAAGAATTTTATTGGCTTCTTCTAAAAGCTCTTCTTCTAAAAGTGAATTTCCTATATCAAAACCTTGCGCCTTTAAAAAAGTAAATGCCATACCACCACCAATGATGAGTTTATCAACTTTTGGAAGTAGATTTGTTAGAGCTTGAAGCTTGCCACTTACTTTTGATCCACCCACAACAGCAACAAAAGGACGTGCAGGACGCTTGATAAGATTTTCAGCAAATTCAATCTCTTTTTGTAGTAAAAATCCTGCACCCTTATGATTTTCATCAAAAAATTTAGTGATAGCCTCTACACTAGCGTGTGCTCTATGACATACCCCAAAAGCATCGTTGATATAAACCTCGGCCATAGAAGCAAGTTCTTTAGCTAAATTTTCATCATTTTTAGTTTCGCCCTTTTCAAAACGCAAATTTTCAAGCATTAAAATCTCACTTGCTTTTAAATTTGCTGCTTTGCTTTTTGCATCTTCTCCTATAACATCTTTTGCCATAACAATTTCTTTATCTAAAAGCCTTGCTAAACGCTTAGCTACAGGCTCTAAAGAATATTTAGAACTGATCTCTTTTGGGCGACCCAAATGCGAAGCTAAAATCACACTGCAACCATTATCTAAACAATATCTTATCGTAGGGATAGCCGATCTGATGCGTCTGTCATCAGTGATATTTAAAAAATCATCTTGAGGGACATTAAAATCACATCTTATAAAAACTTTTTTTTTGCTTAGATCAATATCTTTTATAGAAATAATATCACTCATTTTTAAGCCTTATTTGCAATATATACTGCCATATCTACTAGGCGGCTTGAGTATCCCCACTCATTGTCATACCAAGCAACAACTTTAACAAAATCATCTGCTATAACTTGGGTCAAATCACTTACCACAACCGCTCCATAAGAACAAGTGATAAAATCGCTCGATACCCTTTCATCATCATCAACCATTAAAATGCCTTTTAAATTTGTAGCTGCAGCTTTTCTAAAGGCTTCATTAAGCTCCTCTTTGCTTACTTTTTTGCTAAGTTGAGCGGTTAAATCCACGCTTGAAACATCAATAACGGGCACACGCATACTTTGCCCGTGAAGCTTGCCATTAAGTTCAGGCATAACAAGCTTCATCGCTTTTGCTGCGCCTGTAGAAGTTGGAATGATATTTTGAGCAGCAGCACGCGAGCGGCGTTTATCTTTAGTCTTTGCATCGATAATGCTTTGTCCATTAGTATAAGCATGTATAGTTGTCATCAGTCCTTTTTCTATGCCGAAATTATCTTGTAAAACACGACAAACAGGACCTAAGCAGTTAGTCGTACAACTTGCATTAGAGATGATATTTTCACCTTTATAATTTTGTGAATTTACACCTAAAACATAAGTAGGAGTATCATCTTTTGCAGGAGCACTCATGATCACTTTTTGCACTCCCATATCTAAAAATCCTTGGCATTTTTCTATTGTCAAATGAGCCCCTGTGCACTCTAAAACAATTTGTGCACCGTATTTTGCAAAATCAAGTTCTTTTATATCGCGGCTTTTAAACACTTTGATTTTTTTACCATTGATAATTAAATCATCCCCTTCATTTTCCACACTGCCTTCAAATTCTCCATGCACTGTGTCATATTTAAAAAGATATTTTGTAAGTTCGATATCTGTAGTATCATTTATCGCTACAAGTTCGATATCATCTCGTTTTGAAATAATTCTTGCTACACACCTTCCTATGCGACCAAAACCATTTATAGCAACTTTTACAGCCATTTTGTTTCCTTTTGCGAAGTTTTTTATGCTAATATTTTACTAAAAAAAGGTTAAAATTTTAATGAAAATTGCACTTTTTGGTGGCAGTTTTGACCCACCACACAAAGGACATGACGCTATTGTCAAAGAAGCTTTGGCAAAACTTGATATCGATAAACTCATTATTATGCCTACTTTTATCAATCCTTTTAAAAAAGGATTTTTTGCCGATGAAAAACAAAGATTTGCTTGGGTAAATAAACTTTGGGGAAATTTAGAAAAAGTAGAAATTTGCGACTTTGAGATCAAGCAGAAACGCCCCGTACCAAGCATTGAAAGCGTAGAATATCTTTATAAAATTTATCATCCTAGCAAATTTTATCTTCTAATCGGTGCGGATCATTTAGAAAAACTTCATCTTTGGCATGATTTTGAAAGACTTAATTCTTTAGTAGAATTTATCATCGCAAATCGCAATGATATAGACATTCCAAAAAATTTTAAAGATTTAAAAACCAAGATAAAAATCGCCTCATCTTTCATAAGAAGCACCCTAGATACCCATGAAGTTTGCGATGAAATTAAAAATGAAGTGAAAAATTACTATGAAAAATTACAAAAAAACTGATACAATTTCAAAAATTTAAAGGAAAAAAATGCAAGAAAGAGTAGATTTAATCGTTAAAATTTTAGATGAAAAAAAAGCTGAAGACATAAAAACCTTTGATATGAGCGAGCAAGATTATTTTGTAAAATATGTCATCATCGCAGCTACCTTGGGTGAAAAACATGCCTTATCTTTAATCGATGAACTTAAAACCAAACTCAAAGCCAAGGGTGAAGAATTTTTAAATATAGAAAGCAGTGAAGAATGGAGTGTCATTGATCTAGGTGATATACTTATCCATCTTTTAACACCTGAGCACCGAGGAATTTACAATATAGAAGAATTGTTAGAAAGTCTTAAAAAAATCAAGGCATAAGCTTAAAATGCAAAAAATACACTAAAAATTTCAAAAAAATAAACAAATTTTATGATTTTTTTGAGTTTTCCAATGAGCTTTTTTGCCCTCATTGTCAAGCAAGATATCGTTTAAATTTCAATTCGGCCATGTTTTGGGCGGATATCTCTTCTTTTTTGGTTTAATTATCTTATTTGCTTTATTTGATAGTGATTTTTGGGAATTTTTTAAATTTTTCCTTCAAATAAGAATGATTTTAATCCCACTTAGAGTAGTCTTTATCATCCTTGTGCCCTTTCATTTAGAAAATTCTTTTTTAGGCAAAACTTTTTATTTTTTAGAAAATCTTTTTTGTTTGGCATTTGCAATTTTACTAATCGTTGCAATTATTATGCCATTTTTAGAACGAATCTCCAAAATATTTTTCTAAATATCCTATGCGTTTTTCAAGGCTTGGATGTGTGGCAAAAATACCATCAAAGGCTTTTAGGAAAAATGTACACACAATTTTGTTTAAGTTTTTTATCATAAAAGTGGATCTTTAGTGTATATTTTTACTACATTCTCACACAAACAACGCGTTATATAAATGAGAAAAAGCTCTTGTTTTCGTGCTTTTCTCTAAATTTACAAATAAACCTAAAATACTTATTAAACCGATTCTTTAATATCATTAAAAAGTTTAAATACTTTAGCTTCAAGTTCTTTTGCTTGCTCCAAAGAACTTGCTTCAAAACGCGTGATAAGATAAGGGCTGGTATTAGACGCACGAAGTAAAGCCCATCCATCACCAAAATCAATCCTGGCTCCATCGATTTCACAAAGACTCTTTACTCCTTCTAAGTCACCCTTTTCTATCGCTTTTTTAAATTCATCCACAAGTTTGAATTTTTCTTCCTCGCTTACTGGAATTTTAATCTCAGGCGTAGTGTAAAGTTTTGGCAAGGCACTGATCATACTTTCTAAATCATAGCCCTTATAAACAAGTTCTAAAGCTCTTAAAAAAGCATAAATTCCATCATCATATCCAAAATATCTGTGTTTAAAGAAAATATGCCCGCTTACTTCAGCTGCTAAGTCAATATCTTTTTCTTTCATCATTTTTTTAATATTTGAATGTCCTGTTTTTCCCATAAAAATAGTACCAAATTTTGCCACCTCATCAAAAAGATTTTTAGAGCATTTTACCTCGCCTAAAATTCTAGGATTAGGAATATTTTTTGCAAACAAATAACAAAGCTCATCCCCACAAAAAATATGAGTTTTACTCAAAGCAACCATTCTATCAGCATCCCCATCAAAAGCAAATGCTAAAGGATATTCTTGATTTTCATTTAAAAAATTCTTTATAGCGTGCAAATTTTTTTCTTCTGTAGGATCAGGTTCGTGGTTTGGAAATTGTCCATCAGGATTTGAAAACATAACATGAGCTTTTAAATTTAAAGCTTTTACTAAAGGCTCTATAACAACCCCAGCGGCTCCATTGGAGCAATCGATTGCAAATTTATAATTAAAATCCTTTAAAAAGTTAAATTGCTCACACATAAAATTCACATAAAGACTTAAAATATCGTATTTTTGAGCCTCTAAATTTTCTTCAATCTCATCCTCTAAATGCTTATAAACTTCTTTTGAAAATTCTTTAAGTTCAGCTCCAAAAAAACTTTCCTTACCTATGGTGATTTTAAAGCCGTTATAATCTTTTGGATTGTGCGAACCTGTGATCATAATATTTGCATCAAATTTCATACCCTCATAAAGGCTAAAATATCCAAGTGGAGTGGGGACAAGTCCTATGTTGTAAACTTGTATGCCTGCTTTATTAAGCCCGCTAACTAGATATCTATAAAGCTCATCAGCACTATATCTTGCATCATAACCCACGCTTACATTTTTACAACCTTTTGCAAGCATAGTTTGTCCCAAACAAAAACCTATAGCTTTGACACTTTTTTCATTGAGTTCTTTGCCATAAAGTCCGCGTATGTCGTATTCTCTAAAAATCACATCTAGCATAATTTTTCCTTAAATCTTTTTAATAAATTTCTTTTTATAATGTAAAATTTGGATAGAAAAGAAAATTTTGCTACAATTTTACATTAATTTCACTAAATAAAGGAAAAATTAATGGATGAAGAATTAGAAAATAACGAAGAAAAAAAGAAAAAAGGCGGTTCGCTTGTTATCATTATAGTGATTTTACTTTTTGTTCTACTTCTTAGCATCATGGGTGTGATTGCATGGCTTATTTCAAGTAGCTCAAGCGATGAGAGCGAAGTCAAAGCAGCTCCAAAAGAAGAGGCAAAAACCGATAAGGCTAAAGTGACAGCACCGGCGCAACGTGGAAGTGATTTTGCAAATATAGGACCTATGTATCCTCTTGATCCTTTTACTTTAAATTTACTTAGTGATAGCGGCTCAAGATATGTAAAATGCACTATAGAATTAGAGCAAAATACAGAGCTTTTAAAACCTGAGCTTGATAAAAAAGTAGCGGTAATTCGCGATATCATTATCCGCACCTTAACTGCAAAAACCTTTGAAGAGGTTAGCACGCAAAAAGGCAAAGAAAGACTTAAGGATGAGCTTGTTGGAAAAATCAACGAAATTCTTACCGATGGCTTCATCAAAAATGTTTATTTTACTGATTTTGTAGTTTCTTGATGCGTATAGGTTGCGATATAGTTGCCATTTCTAGGATAGATACAATCTATCAAAAGCATGGCAACGCTTTTCTTGATAAATTTCTAAACCAAAATGAGCAAAAATTGATAAAATCTAGCTCAACTTTAGCAGGTTTTTGGGCTGCAAAAGAAGCAGCAAGTAAAGCTTTAGGCGTAGGAATTTCAAAAGAATGTGGCTTTTTGGATATAGAAATTTCAAAAGACAGCAAAAATGCTCCTCATTTAAAACTCGCTTCTCATGTATTAGAAAAATTTAAAATCAATTCTACCTCTCTTAGCATCTCACATGATAATGGTTTTGCTATTGCAGTAGTTGCTTTGGATTAATTTTATCTCTTACCTATAGTTTGTTTATCTAAATTTCTTGAAAGTATAAAATCAACGACAGGTTGTTCTCTTTTATTGGCTCTTTTGCAATGATCTTTTTGAAAAAAATCTGTGATTTTAATCACTACCCTTGCCCATTTTTTTCTATTTCTTTCGCGCCACGCGTGTGAAGATACACTTTCCCAAGCATAGCCATTAAACAAACTTGCATTTACGAAATGATCCAAAGCCCTTACACCTTGCCTTGCTCTAGCTGTATTAAAAAAAGTTCCCACTATCACTATGAGTAAATATCCACAAATTGCCAAAGGCACTATGGCGCAAAGTAAGATCGTCCCTGCTAGTTTTTCTTTTAAACTTCCTTTTAGATTGCGCTTAATGCGGTTGCGAAAATTGGGACGAATTCTTGCTTTGACTCTTTTCATGGCTCTCTTTTACTAAATTTTATCCTCATTCCATTTGCAGAACGCACCGTTAAACGACCCACCACATCTGGAACAAAACCCTCTTCAAGCTCTAATTTGTATTTTTTTAAGATATTGGCCAAAATTAAAATAGCCTCTTGCATCGCAAAACCTTGACCTATACAAATTCTCTCTCCTACTCCAAAAGGTAAATAAGCATCCTTTTTATACTCGCTTTCGAAACGAGAAGGTTTAAATTCATGCGGATTAGCCCAAAAGCCTTCATGTCTGTGTATCAGCCAAGGTGCTATAACAACACCCGAACCTTTTTTAATCATCTTATCTCTTATTTTTGTATCTTTTTTTGCTTCTCTTGCAAAAAAGCCTACAGGAGGATAAAGTCTTAAAGATTCTTTAAAGATATTGGTCAAGTATTTAAACTGTCTTAGATGTGAAATTTGTATATTTTCACCTTGTAAAACTTGAATGATTTCTTTATAAGCTTTTTCTTGTTCATCAGGATAGAGGCTAAGCAGATAAAGAGTCCATGTTAAAGAACTTGCTGTTGTTTCATGGCCTGCCAAGAAAAGCATAGCCACTTGATCTAGAATTTCCTCAAAAGAAAAGCGTTGATTAGTCTGCGCATCTACTACTAAAAGTAAAGATCCTAAAATATCCTCAAAACTTTGTGCTTTTTCACTATTCACCGCATCATATCTTGGCTTTATAATATCGCTTAAAACTTGCCTGATCACATCGCCCGCTTTAGCACGCTTACGATCACCCAACACATAAGAAAGCCATTTAGGGAAACGAAACATACGACGCATAGCCGTATGTACGCTTTGTTCTTGAAAAGTCACAAAAGCATCTAGGATTTTCTTTCCTTGCTCTTCATCTAACTTAGAAGACATGATGGTACGAAAAATGACATCAGCAGTGATGAAAGTCATAGCCTCATCCACTTCGATAATAGAAGCATTAGGGTATTTTTCAAAACGCTTCATCATATCGCTTACTGCTTCACTCATGAGATTGAAAACCTTTGAAATACGAGTCATTTCAAAACTTGGGCGTAAAAGTTCGCGTTGCTTTTTCCAAACCTCACCATTTGTTGTAAAAATGCTCTCCCCTAAAAGAGGGCTTAAAAGCTCATGTAAAAATGCACTTTTTGGAAATTCTTTAACCTCATCAACCATCATTCTTTTAACTTCTTTAGTATCGTTGATCACATAAAGATCAAAATTTGGCATTTTTACATAACCTGTTTGCATTTTATAGCTACGCTCATAAAGACCATCAAGCCATGATCTGCGTTTTAATAAAAAGGTTAAAAGTGTTGAAGCTTTATTTTTATAGGGTTTGGGAAAAAATGGACACTGACTCATATCTTTACCTTTTCTTCTAAAAATTTAGGTGCCACAATAAAAGCAAAAAAATCATAACTCCCTTTAATATGAGGACTATAAAGATATAAAAAATGTGCTTTATTTTTATCTCTTTTAATTTTTTTATATTCATTTTTTTCATACAAAGTATGAAATTTAGCACTTAAAAATGGTGGGGTAAAGTTAGCCTGCACCCCGCTTGTACGGAAAAAATCCACTTGTGGAAAACACGCTCCATCGATTATTGAAGTATAATCATACCATTTTAAATCAAATGCAGAAACAAATTCAAGTTTTTTTCTAAAATCGTCTGCATTTTTTTGATAGCTTGTTAAAGGAATGCATTCTCCTAGTGTAAGAATTTTTAATTTATCTAATACTGCTTTATCTAAATTTTGTTTTAAGATACATTCTAAAACTTCTATGCAAACTATAGTTCCAACACTATGAGCTACCAAGATGAGTTCGTAATCTTGCTTGTTTTCATTTTGCTTTAAAGATTTTAAAATCTCATCTGCAAAAAGCTTTATCCTTTGCTCCATAGCCCCCAATCTTTTCTCTTTCCAAGTAGCACAAAAAGCACATATCCTTGCTATCCAAAATACAGCCAATTTTCTACCTAGCTTGAATAAAAAACGATTGAGTAAAAATCCTAGAACTATACCTATAACAATCGCCAAAAAAGAAGGGATATGATTTTGCAAAAAAACAAAACTTCCCAAAGCTAAGCCTAAAGATAATAACAAAGAAAAAATAACATAAAAGAAAGGATAATAACCTGTGATGAGCTGATAAATCGACTCTTTACCAAATTTAAGAAAAAGCCCCGTAATGGTATAAATTCTAAAAAAACTATAACAATCCATCAAAGCATCTTTATAACTTTGAGACCAATTTTTTTTAACTATATCATTCCAAGTTAAAAAATGATAGCGTGTTTGAACATCTTTACAATCAATCTTAAAAGAAGGAAAGTTTTCATTCTTTTCAATCCCGCTTATCTCTGCTTTAAAATCAAATCTATGAGAATAATCTTTTAAATTTTTCTTAAATAAATCATAATAAAATCTATAACTCTTAGGATCATAGCCCGCTATATAAAATACTTCTCTATCCATAAAAATTCATTTCTTTTTTAGATTGATTATAACATTTTGTTTTAAAAGCTGTCTTAATCGGACTTTTATCAACCTAAAAACGAATTTTTGTAAAAATTGCCGTTGAATTGATTTGTATTTAAAAGATAATTTTTAAAATTTATAACCAAGCTAGGATTGGGTTTATAAGCATGAGCTTCGCGCCAAAAAAATTGAAGTTTTTTTGGATAAGCTAGGCCTTCAAAATCATAAAAAGCATTTCCACAAACCTTAGTAGGACAACCCTCTAAAATAGCACTTAAACCCACTGTAGAATTGATCGTAATACAACCTAAAGCATTTTTTAAAAGAGTAGGCAAATAAGTATCATGTACATAGAAAATTCTTCCTTCTACATGGTATTTTTGACTTAGCTCATTTATAAGTTTAGAATAATTTCTATATCCCCTATCCATAGGATGATGTTTAAAAACAAGATAAGACTTTGCTCTTGCGTGATTTGCAAAAGAAAGGATAAGCTCTTCTATAAATTCTTCTATGCTTTTTTTATAATGGTGCTTAATTTGCGTATCATTATAAACTTGCAAAATAGCCAAAAAGTACTTTTTTTCAAGGCTATAAATTTTTTGATTGAGTTTTTTTTCTGTGAATTTATAAAGGTATTTTCTATATAAAGATCTAAACCAAAATAAAAATTCAAAAGGAAATAAGGTGCGATGATGAAGCTTGTTGTTAAAAAAAGGAGCTAGCAGAAAAGAAAAAAGCCAATACAAAAAAGCACTAAAAGCCATAAATTTAAAACCACCTGGAATTTCTTTTATGCTTTCTTTTGTAAGGATATTGCAAGAAAGATAGAAATTTTTATCGCGAGGCAAGGAGGAGTTTGCATTGACCCCATCTTTTTCAAAAGTGATACAATAAGGCCTTAAATACCCCTCTTCAAAAATCCAAATACCAATGCCAAGCCCCTTAGCTACTTTGATAGCTTTTGCATGGATCAAACGGCAATCATTATACATCACAATAGCATCTATCTTTTTTTCTTTAAAAAAGCTCTCATAAAAATTTTCAAGATCCTTTTCGTCGCACTTGCACCTTTTTCCACTTGGATAGAAAAGAAAATCCCCTCCATTAAAATTAAGCTTAAAAACTTTGGTTTTATTTTTTTTCATCTTTATGGCAAGGCGGTGAAAAAAAGTCCCTACAGGTCCTTGTAAAAGCAAGACAGTTTTACCGCTAAATTCTTTTTTAATCTTATCGCTAAATTTCATCTTTTTATAAAAACTTCACCTATTCTTCTTATCTTTCTAAGCATTAAAATTCTAAAATCAATTAAAATTTTTAGCCATCTTTTTGAAAAATAATCTTTTTGCAAAGCTAACATTGTATCCAAAGCAAGCTCAACTTCACATAAATTTTTACTCTTTGGATGAATATATCTTGGATAAAGGATCAAAACTCCTGCCACAAGCTCTTCTAAACTAAGCACTCTTGTGCGTCTTGAGATGTGGTGCAAATCTTGAGTCAAACCCCAACCTGCATAAAAAGGCTTTCCATAAACCACTACTTTCTTGCCCCGTAAAAGAGCATCAAAACCGCTAGTAGAAGTGATGGTATGTACTTCATCGCATGCATTTATAGCACTGTCTATACTGACATTTTCTATGATTTCATCGCAGTATTTTAAAATGATATCTTTATCCTTTAAACCCTTGCGATTTCCACTTAAAACATCAGGGTGAGGTTTAAAAACTATAAAGGCGTTTTCATTGGCCTTTCTTACGCTTTGCAAAAGCTTTAAGGTGTCAAAATCTGCTCCACCTAAGATCATCGAAGCATCATCTTCTACTTGAGCGGGAATTAAAATGATTTTTTTATTTGTATTAAAGTCAAGTTTTTCATGCTTTAGGCCGTTGTACTTTGAAAATTTATTTTGCGTTATGGTAGTGATGAGCTTTTTGGCTCTTTGTCTTAAAGTATCATCAAATTCATGATTTTGCAAAAGTTCTTCTAAATCGCTAGGGTGATTAGGATCTACATACAAACCTTTACTATCTACTATCAAAGAAAAAGGACGCGTAAGATCTGAACCTAAAAAAACCGAGCGCAAAAAGCCATCTTCTACTAAAAAAATTTCATTGTTAAAATCTTTGGCCAGCAAAGCTTTATCATACTTTTTACCCCAAATGAAGATTTTATCTTCGGAATTTAAATTCGCTTTATAAAGTTCATCAAGTGAGTTTAAAAAAATGATTTTATTATTCTTGGCTTTAAAAAATGGCTTCATAAACCAACGCTTCCATAAAGTAAAGCCTAAAAAATATAAAGTATGAGAATTTACTTGCTCTATCTTTTTATACTTTGCTAAAGTATGAATAGTATCAAAAATATCACTTTTTTGATTTAAGTAGGGGTTAAAATACTCGCTGTATAAGATATAAGCAGCATAAAAAACTTCTTCTAAAGATCTTTTTTTAACTCTTCTTTTGCACTCTAGCTTATCTTGAGTTAGCCCCCATCCTGCGTAAAAAGGCATACCATAACACACACATTCGCATCCTAATATCAAAGCTTCAAAACCCATACCTGAAGTCTTAGTATAGACTTTTTTAAAATGACTTAGCAGTTCTATGGGATTATAATTTTCTTTTAAAATCACGCATCTACTGGGCAAATCCTGCATGCTAAAATCACTTTGTTTTTTACCACTTAGCACATCAGGATGGATTTTGATATATATTTTAGCATTTGGATTTTCTTTTAGGGCGTCATTTATGATATCTTGGGTCGAAAAATCACTTGCCAAACCAAATCGAAGTGAAGCGTCATTTGCCACTTGAGTGATGATTAGAACGCGCTCTTCGTTGGCACTGAAAAGCTCTTGAGGTATGCAAAGATTGTTATTATACTTGCTGAGTTTTTCTTTTTTAATAAGCTCTATGGCTTTTTTTGCCCAAGCTAGCTCTTTGGGGCTAAACTCATAGGTATTTAAAATATTTTCAAGCCTTGAAGGAGTGCTCGCATCATAATAAATCCCCACATCATCTTTAACTATAGAAAAACTCGGACTATTTTCTACGCCTAAATTTAATGAGCGCAAAAAGCCATCTTCTAAAAGCATAAATTTAGCATGATGTTTTTTGGCTAGAGCTATAGCTTTTAAACCTGAATTTTTTCTGCCCCAGCCTACAAAAACATCTTCTTTACCTATGCTTTTATAGGCCTTATACAAGACTATCTTGTAAAAATCTTTAACATTTTTTATAAGTTTTTTTGAAGTGGTGTGGAATTTCATTCTAATTAACTTAATACATCAAAAATCTTTTCTATATCATCGATAATTGCGATATTTTTGTAATTATATAATTCATTCTTATTTCCAAAACCATAAGAAACACCCACAAAATCAATTCCTACATTTTCAGCACCTAAAGCATCGTGTGCAGTATCTCCGACCATTAGTATTTTATCTAAAGCAATATTAAATTTTTTAATACAATGTCGTATTATATCTGTTTTTGTTAACTTGTTATTAGAATTCGAACCTTGAATAAAATCAAACATTTTATCTACTTGCAAATATTTTAAAAGTAACCTACAATAATCATCTTTTTTATACGAAGCAATAGCCAATTTATACCTACAATCTCTCAATCTGCCAAGAGTTGGGGCTACATTCTTATACAAACTAGCATCGTATAAAAAATCCTTTCTATATATATCTCTAAAAATTTTGGTAGCATGCTCAGCACTACAATCATCCATTTTATACCGTTCTTTAAAAGAATTAAAAATAGGAAGTCCAACAAGAGCTTTTTTTTCTTCTTCAGACAACTGTGGTAAACTTAAAAAATCAATAGTATAATCTATGCTTTTAATAACACCGCTAGCCGAATCTACCAAAGTACCATCTAAATCAAATAATATTAATTCATATTTCATATTTTGAAATAATTTCCTGTGCATAAGTAGAATTAAATTTTTCTCCGTAGCCATTTGCTTTGACTAACTTTTGAAGTTTAATATTGTCATAAGTTGAAAATCCTTGCTCAAAAAAATATTCTGGATAAGTTCGATCAATATTTATCACTGCAGAGTGTACATATATAGGATTATATCCCCATTCATTAATCTTTTTATACTCCCTAATAATATCAATTAAAGAATATAAAGAATCTATATGGTAGCGACTATTTTGTAAATGAGAAACTAGTAATTCTGTCGGCAAATTTCCAGGAATTCTCCCCATACCCAATACAGAAGAGTCAATAATAATATTTCTATGAGAAAGTGTCTTTATAGCTTGCAAAGCAAGAGAAAGAGATGAGGATAAATTCTCGTGCAAATGAATACCTATCTCAATATCACTTGGGATTATCTCATCGAAAAGTAAAAGAAATTTTGAAAATTCTTCATTCGTTAAAGAGCCAAAAGTATCTACAATTGAAATACCTTCAGGATGCAAAACAACAAGCTCTTGTAATATATTTTTTATTTCCCCCAAAGAATATTTTGTAACACCGATAGGATTTAAATATACAGAATATCCTAGATCTTTAGCTTTAGAAGTGTATTTTTTTATATCTTGTAAATGTTCCTTATATAAAGCCATTCTTATAAAATCTATATTTTTAGTTTTTTTTATTTTTTCAAAATCACACCTGTCTGTTCGAAGCATCACCCCAAAGCTACTTTTGACCTTATTTATCTCTTCTAAAACTTCATCAATATACTCAATAGAATCAAATATGGATGAGTCTTTATCAAAAATAGCATTTTGCAGAAAACCAACCTCAATCAAATCGATGCTTGCCTCTGCTAATTTTTGCAATATCAAAAGGATATTTTCTTTGCCAAAATTACCCTTATTAACATGCGCCCCATCCCTTAATGTACAATCTAATATTTTAATTTTATTCATTGTTTATCTTCCTTATTTATCTAAAATTTGTTTAAAAAATAAAAAATCATTTGTATCTTTAATTTCAAAGGTAAATTTATGTTCTAAAATCTTTTTATATGGTACCTTACCCCAAGGATACCTATATTTTTCCATTAAATTTTTACTTATAATAAAACATCCATTAACAAGATAATAAAATTTGGGCAAACTACTAGAATGAATATGATAATGTCCAGTTTTAAAATTTAAAGCTCCATTTTCATCTAAGATAAATTTATCAAGTTTTCCACAAGTAATTAAAGAATCATAAATAGCAAAATCTAAGTTTAAAAATTCATCTATCGCTTCGGAAAAAATTTTTTCATCTATAAAGGGATTCATGCAAGATGTCCATATAACATATGGATTTTCAATATTTTGAATAAGGTTTATAATAAATTCTTCTAAATTATCTTGTACTTCTTCTTCCTTTCTAAAATAAAATTTTACATCAAAATTACTAACATATTCTCTTATTTCCAAAGAATTACTAGCAACAATGATTTCACTAATAAGGCTATTTTTTTTAAAACAATTAATCTTTCTTTCTAATAAACTGAAATTGTTACATTTGGCAATTTCTAACTGTTCATCTTTTTGTCTAATTGGAATTATTACAGTAAACATCTCTTCTCCTTCAAAAAACACTCATAGCATATATTATTATCGATTTTATTTAAAATTTTAGCATATTGTTCTAGAGGTAAAAAATTAACAGAATTTACATTAAAATAGTTTGACAAATATCTTTCGTTAATCTTTTTTAAAAGCAAGATTCTTTTAGGTTGAACCAAATAATCACATTGCAAAAAACATTTTGGAGATGGGATCGCAAGATGAATTTTAGAAACATCACAATCTTTTAAAATATCGCAAACCACTTTCAAAGTAGCTCCTGTAAAAATAGCCTCATCAACCAAAATAATATTTTTGTTTTTAATCAACTCAGAATTTATCTCCATATTATTATACAAATATCTTTTCCGTGTATCCACATCTTGAATCTCAAAAGCCCTCTCGCTGATTTGAATTTTTTTAAGCGCAGGTAGCATTGGAATTTTCAAGGCTTTTGACAAGCCTACAGCATAAAATATTCCACTAGAAGGCACCGGAACTATGTAGTCAATGTCATTAAGATCGCCTATATTAAGATAATCAGCCAATATCTCCCCTAACTTTATACGAAAATTTCCAACATTTTGCAAAAAGATATTTTCATTGGGATCTCCCTGATATAAAAGCCTTAAAGAACAAAATTTTTGTCTTTGAGATATAATTTTTGAGTTAAAACTATCATATTTAACTAAAATATGACCATGTTTTACACCTTCAACAATGCTTTCTATAAAGTAATCAATCAAAACCTCTGCACTTGCAAAACTTTGAATTTCATTCACCCTATCATTAAAACCAATAAAATTTGAAATTTTAATAAGAGTAATATTTTTAAATGTTCTATAGGTATTTCTTATTGATTTTTGAATAATGATAATTTTAGAAAATCGGGAAAAATAACCTACTATTTTTTTAACATTTTCTTTTTTTGACTCCAAAGAATTAATAATAATATATTCTGTTTTTTCAAAAATATCGTTTCGCATAATGCTCAAAAACTGCTCATCGCAATCAAAAATTTGTAATTGATTGGGAAAATATCTTTTAAAATATTTTTGAAATTTTATTCCCACTAAATCATTACCACTAAGCAATAGAAATTTATAATTATGCATTAATATTCCAAAAAATTATATACATTTTAAAGCCTTTTTTTATTTTTTAAATTATTTTTAATTTTCTCCAAATCTTTTGGTGTGTCTACAGATAAGGATTTAAAATTTTTTACTTCAATACAATAAAAATCTTTACCATACTCAACAAATCTTAAAATTTCTAAACCTTCTATTTTTTCATATTTTGATGGTTTCGATAAGGCAAAAAAATCTAGCATTGATTTCGTATATGCTAAAACTCCAATATGTTTATAATACTCAAACTCTAAACTTTTATAAGGAGTAGGTATAGGGGTTCTAGACATATAAATAGCTTTTTTATTTTTATCAAAAATAATTTTTATATTACTTAGATCTAAAAGTTCATTTGGGGATTTAATCTTACAAATTAAATTTGCAACAAAATCTCTACCGATAACTCTCGGAATAATACGTTCAATTATCCTTGATTCAATCAAAGGCTCATCGCCATTAATTTGTACATACAAATCAGCTTTTATTTTTTGCGAAACCTCATGTACTCTTGAAATACCATTTTCGTGAATATTTGTCATTATATTTGGTATATCAAATTGATCACATGCTCTCATAATCCTCTCATCATCTGTAGCTACAATTAAGTCTGTTAATTTTTTAGCTTTTTTCGCCTGATTATATACCCACCATATCATAGGTTTTCCCAAAATATCTGCCAAAGGTTTTCCTGGAAATCTTGTCGATCCATATCTTGCCGGTATAATGCCTAAAATTTTCATTAGGCAACCTTTAATGTCAATAAACCATAGGGATGAGCTAGATACTGCGTAAAGCATTTATCAATTACCCCCCCCCATAAGCTTATCTTCATCCAGCCAAGCTAAAGCAGTCAAATAATCATACTTTGTATCAATATCTATAGAAGCTTTTTGATCCACTATAAATCTATAAGCATTTGGTCCATAATGATAATGCCATTTGGCCACAGAGATAATTGGAGCCATAATTATACCATTTGTAAAAAAATCCAAAGGAGGTAGATCTTGTGAATTTTGATGTGCCAAACCTAATTTATAATTTAATGGGCCATTTTCATCAAGCATATAATGTTTAAACTTGTAAACAGCAATCAAAGAATCATGACCCTCTGTCAAAGCTTTTAAATACTCTTGTTTTGCTTGCATCATTAATTGTTCATCAAAAAAAGGTGAAGTTGCACAAGCCCAAACTAAATGACCTTCGGGAATCAACTTTGTAATATAATCTAAAAAATCACTAAAAGGTTTACTTTCATCCGCTAAATCTTTCGGTCTTAATATGGCTTCTACGCCCATATTTCTAGCCATTTGTAGCATTTCTTCACTATCGGAACTTACGATAATTCTATCTGCTATATTTGAGATTTTAACCTGTCTTATCTTTCTAGTAAGTAGATTTTCATTGCCAAAAGGCTTGATATTTTTCCTAGGAAGTCTTGAACTATCAGCTTTAACAGGAATCACTGCTGTAAATTTCACTTTTTCTCCTTTTTATTCTTAAATTCTAGTTTGATTCTCCTAATCTCAAACCATAGTTTAACA
>NZ_AINS01000002.1 GCF_000254135.1 Campylobacter coli LMG 9860 | reverse complement strand
CCTGTGGTTCTAAATTGCTTTAAAAGCCTGTATAAAGTTTTTGTATATTTACCGCTAAGTTCTGCAAATTCGGCTAATTCAAAGGCTGTGAAACCAAATTTTTTATTTATTATCATATCGTAAAAACGACTTTGTAAAGTTATATGCACTTCATCAGCAATAATATTTGCTTCTTCAAAACAAACAAAATTATAAATCGTTCTTTCATCTTTTTGGTATGAAACAAGAAAATTGCAAAGTTTTTTCAAGCAATCATCAATGGCAAAGAAAATTTCTTTATAGTCCATTTTACTATCGTTTAACCGACATAATTCAATAAACTTCTTTTGCGGAATAATTATTTTTCTTTTATCAGGGTTAAAAAACTTTTTTAAAAATGGCGTATTTTCTTTTTTGTCTTTGGTTAGCGAGATAATAGCCATAAACATATCCATTTGTATGGCTTTGAGTTCAGGCATAGGTAAAAGATTAAAATCATTATTATATTTAACTATTTCGCTCATTTGCATATCCAAAGTAAGACAATCAAGGCAAGGGGCTTTTCTGCCCCTGC
>NZ_AINS01000003.1 GCF_000254135.1 Campylobacter coli LMG 9860 | reverse complement strand
AACAATAATAACTAAATAATAAATTTTATAAATTAGTTAAAATATATTTATTTAAAAAACAGAAAGATGCTAAATCTGCAAAATAATAATTTTGCAGATTATTTTTTAAGTTCTTTAATACGTGCTGCTTTACCGCGTCTATCTCTAAGATAGAACAATCTAGCACGACGAACACGACCTTTTCTTACAACAGTAATACTCTCTAAACTTTCGCTATAAATTGGAAAAATTCTTTCTACGCCAACATTATTAGCACCCATTTTGCGAACGATAAAGGTTTCATCTACACCATTACCTCTTCTAGCTATACAAATTCCTTCAAAATTTTGAATTCTAGTTTTATCGCCCTCTTTGATGCGAATTGCAAGTCTTAAAGTATCGCCAGCACGAAATTCTGGAACATTTTTTCCCTCAATTTGTTTTGCTTCAAATTGTTCTATGTATTTATTTTTCATAAAAAATTCCTTATTTTTTGCGTTCATGCTCTAAAAATAAATCTGGACGAAAAAATTTCGTTTTGCAAGACGCTAAAGTAGTTTTTAAAGTCGCAATTTTAGCGTGATTACCCTTTAAAAACTCTGAAGGAGTATAAAATTTCTTAAAATTTTGTTCAAAAATAAAAGGTTTTGCAAATGAAGGAGCTTCTAATAAATCATTTTCGAAACTTTCCTCTTCCAGGCTGCAAGCATTACCCAAAACTCCATTGATATTTCTTGCAATAGCATCACAAAGAGTAAGCGCTGGAAGTTCTCCGCCCGTTAAAATAAAATCTCCTATGCTAAACACTTCATTAGCAAAAATTTCTATTACTCTTTCATCAATGCCTTCATATCTCCCACAAACAAAAACAATATTTTCTTTCTTGCTTAATCTTTTTGCATCTTTTTGATTGAAAGTTTTTCCACTTGGATTTAGAAAAATAAAATAAGGATCTTTTTCACTATCTTTGATAAATTTTAAAGTGTTATAAAGAGGTTTAATTTGCATTAACAAACCAGCTCCACCGCCAATTTTATAATCATCTACTTTATGATAAATATTATCTGTAAAATCTCTTGGGTTTAAAAAGTCGAGTTGAAAAAGCTCTTTTTGAATTGCTCGGGCAAGAATAGAATCTTTAAAATAAAATTCAAGCAAATTGGGAAATAAAGAAACAAAACTAAACTTCATGAATTTTCTAAGATTAAAAAAGCATCTTTGGTGCAAAAAATAGAATATTTTTCTATATCAATTTTATTGACATATTTATCAATATAGGGAATAAAAAAAGTTTTAGCATAAGCTTTATCAATTAACTCTTGATCGCTTTGAATTTCAAATAAATAAGAATCTCCTACTTCAAGAATATCCACCACTTTCCCCAACCTTCGCTCATCATCGAATACTTCGCATTTTAAAATATCAAAATAAAAAAATTCATCCTTTTTCAATATGCAAGTTTGTCTTGTAGCTTCAATACTTTGATAAAGAATTAGATTAATAAGCTGTTTTGCAGCTTCAACATTCTCATAACCTTCAAACAAAACAGAAGAGTTAGCTAAATTGTAGTGTTTAATTTTCAACTGACTTTTGCCATTTTCAGTGAAAAAAGAAGCTCCTTTTTTAAATTGCTGGATAAAGTCACTTAGGTTGTAAAGTTTTAAATACCCTTTAAGTCCAACAGTTTTTCCAAGTTTGGCAACTTGAATAAAATTTCTTTCACTCAAGTGCTTTAACCGTTACACGATAACTCATTGAATCTTTGCTTTTACAAGCTGAGACAACTGTTTTTATTGCATTGATCATTTTTCCATTTTTGCCGATAAGCTTACCGGTATCAATTTTATCAGCATAAAGTATGATTTCAGCAAAATTTTCATCAAGCTTTATTTTTTCTGTTGCAATTTTATCCGGATAATCTGCTATGAGTTTAGCGTATTCTCTTAAAAAATTTTCTACCATGAAATTTATTTACTAGTAATAGAAGCTACTTTATCACTAAGTTTTGCACCAACGCTTTTCCAATAAGCTAGACGCTCAGAGTCAAATTTTACCACTTCAGGCTCAACCATAGGATTATAATATCCAATGCTTTCTATCCATCCGCCATCACGACGTTTTCTACTATCTGTTACTACTATACGATAAAATGGTCTTTTAGTTCTTCCCATTCTTGTAAGTCTAATTACTGTCATATACACTCCTTAAAAATAAAAATTTTTTAACTATAGATACTATTAAAAGTATTTATAGATAAAAAATCTAAAATTGTCTTCTAGCTTGATTCATCATTTGCATTAAACTATCCATACCCTTTTTTCCTGAAAATCTCTTAGCAAGTTTAGCAGCATTTGCAAATTGTTTTAAAAAGCGATTAACTTCAACTTGAGACAATCCAGCGCCTTCTGCTATACGACGCTTTCTAGCATTATTAAGTAAATCTGGATTTTCTCTTTCTTTTGGCGTCATAGATGAAATCATGGCTTTAATATGTATAATTTCTTTAGAATTATCCAAATCAAGATCTTTTACACTTGAAGCAACATTAGAAAGTCCAGGTATCATTCCTATAATAGACTTCATACTACCCAATTTTTTAACACTTTCCATTTGAGTTAAAAAATCATTGAAATTAAACTCGCCTTTTTTGATTTTTTGATTTAATTTCTTAGCCTCTTTTTCATCGATAATGGCCGCAGTTTTTTCAGCTAAAGTTGCCAAATCGCCTTCACCCATTATACGATTAACTATTCTTTCAGGAATAAAAATTTCTAAATCCGCTATCTTTTCACCCACGCCTACAAATCTTAAAGGGATTCCAATTTGCTTCGTAATACCTAAAGCTATACCCCCTTTGGTATCTGCATCAAATTTAGATAAAATAACTCCTGTAATACCCAAAAGCTCATTGAAACTTGAGGCTGTTTTAACACCATCTTGTCCACTCATAGCATCAGCGACATAGAAAATTTCATCTGGATTTAAAACATTTTTTACCGCTTTTAATTCATTCATTAAAGCCTCATCAATAGCCAATCTTCCTGCAGTATCGACTAGCAATACATCTGCCATAGAATTTTTTGCTTTTTCTAAAGCTTGTTGTGCCACTTTAATCGGATCTTTTTCATTTTCGATATAAAAAAGATCTAACTCATTAGCTTCACAAAGCTGTTTAAGTTGCTCTACTGCAGCCAAACGCTGTAAATCACAAGCAGCTATTAAAACTTTTTTATTGCGAAGTTTTAGATAGTTGGCAAGCTTAACCGTACTTGTGGTTTTACCTCCACCTTGTAGACCCACCATTAAAACAACAGTTGGAGGCTTAGTAGCAAAAACAAAACCTTGATTTTTTCCATCAGCATTCAAAATATTTTCTAAATTGGTTTTAATAGCTTCTAAAAATTGCTTTTGTCCTATGCCATTTTTTTTAACATCTTCTTCAATAAGCAAAAGCAAATCTTTAACCACTTTATGGTGTACATCTGCTTTTAGTAAGGCTTTTTTTAAGGTATCTAAAGCATTTTTAAGCGCTTTTTCATCATCAACAAAACGAAGTTTATTAATCGCTGATTTAAAAGATTCGCTGACTAATTCAAACACTTTATTACCTTTCTATTATTTTTAAATTTTAAGTTGAGTATTATACAAAATCTTTTCTTAAATGGCTTTAAAAATCTAAATTTTTTATCTCAAAACCAAGCTTTGAAAAGCTAGAATCTAATTCTGCCTTAAATTGATAATTTAAAATTCGAATTTCATGACTATGCAAATACATCCTATCACTTGAAATTTTAGCATATTTTTCATCTCCTATAATTCCATGCTTGATAAATTTAGCATGCACTCTTATTTGATGGGTTCTGCCTGTTTTAATGATAATTTTAGCCAAAGTTTTTTTAGCTTGCATCATAATAGGAGTAAAAATACTGACCGCGCTTAAACCCTCTTTAGAAATTTTGCTCAAAGCTCCATTCTTAGTTTTTATGGTTAATATAGGCTCATCAATCTCAATTTCTTCTGCTAAAATTCCATCCAAAACAGCTATATAGCTTTTATAAACTCTTTGTTTTTTAAACTCTTCAATGCATATTTTTCGAAAATCTTCATTTTTACAAAGCAGTATAACACCACTAGTTTCTTTATCAAGACGGTTAAGTAACTTTGCATTGAATTTTTTTTCAAGTTCTTCACTGATATAAGCATAGGGTTTATTTATGGCTATGATATTTTCATCTTCAAAAATTACTTTAGGCTTGCTAGTTTTTACAATGCTAAATTTCGTCTTATCACTCATCAAAGCTCTTGCTACAACTACCTTTTTACCATGAGAAAAAACGCAACCCTTATCTATCAAATCTTTTGCTTCGCGGTTTGAAATATTTTCTTGCAAAGCTAAAAGTTTATATGCTTTTTCTTGCATCAATACCTTCCTGTATAGCTTGTATTATGGTTGATAAATCATTATTTTGTGCTATTTTTGCTTTTAAATTGTAATTATGAATTATACCATCAAGTTCTTTTAAGTCTTCACAAAAATAGACATTATCCACTTCTTGAAATAAACTTTTTTGATTATGTATATAAATCCCACTTATCAATACATTATTAAAATGAGCCACCTCTATGGGATTATGTCCTCCTATCCCCTCAAAAAAAGAACCTCCCAGTACAACTACATCTGAAATGGCGTAAAAATTTACAAGCTCACCCAAACAATCTAATAATAAAATATCTTGATTAAATTTTTTATCTTCATTTTGCAATAAACTAAATTTATCAAATTTTAAACCTTTATCGTGCAATAATTGTTCCACTTCTAAAAAACGCTCAGGATGCCTTGGAGCGATGATTAATTTCTCTTGTTTATCCATTTTATAATGCTTGAGTAAAAGTTCTTCTTCACCCTTATGAGTGCTTGCAAAAATAATCAATTTTTGCTTAGGTTTAAGGTATTTTTGTGTAGGAAATATTTGCAATTTGGATTTAATATTTGAAAAAATTTTAACATTTTTAGCACCCAAATCTTCTAATCTTATTTTATCCACCTCACTTTGTGCAAAAACTTCATCTATATAACAAAAAATTTTCTTATAAAAAAATCTAAATTTTTTATAGCTTGCATATGAATTATCTGAAATTCTAGCATTTAGCAAAATAACCTTACTTTTTTGAAGCTTTGCTATAAAAACGAGCATTAACCAATACTCGGCTTCAAAAATCACTAATACCTTGCTAGGTTTGAGCCAAAATGGAATCCAATTTTCAAAAGCAAGATAATTTACCTTATTGCAAATTTCTTTAGCATAATCATAACCCGTCTGTGTAATAGTCGTAATTCTTGAATCAAATCTTAAAACAAGCTCTTTGACACTTCTTGCTTCTCCATATGAGCAAACATGAAAATGCACATCCGATCTTTTTTGAGATATATTACGAAAGAGAAAAAATCTAGCCTTTAAGCTATATTTATATTTTGGCTTAAATAAAGAAAGTAAAAAAAGTGGGATAGCGCAGAGTAAAAAAGCTATCCACACTAAAATATAATAAAGAAAAATCAATTTTGATCTTCTTGCTCTTTATATAAAATTCTTCCACAATGAGGACAAGTTATAATCTCTTCACCCTTAATCACTGATAAATAAGTTTTATCATAAATTTTCATAAAGCAGCCATAACAAGCCTGTTTTTTAACGGGAACTACGGCTGTATTTTTAGCCCATTTTCTAATCTTTTCATAAAAGCTTAAAACTTTTTGATTCATCTCTGCAACTAATTTAGTCTTTTTAGTATAAACATTCATTCTTTCTTTCTCCAAGCCATCCATTTGAGAACTAATGCTTACTCTTATTTCATCTAAATTTTGCTCCTCTTTTGCTCTTTCTTCCAAAAGTTCTTTTTTGAAAAGCTCTTTATTTTCTAAAATTTTATCCAAACGAACAATCTCATCATTAGCCGCATCAAGCTGCTCTTTAGCGATATCTTCTTCGATTTTTAAAGCATTTGCTTCTTTTTCTGTCTTAACAGCTCCACTCTTTTTAGAAAGCTCTTTGATTTTAGCTGAAAACTCTGAAATATGAGCATTATTTTGAACTTTTTGATTTTCTACATCTTGAATTTCATTTTCTAAATTATTTAATTCAACATTAAATTTAGCAATCTTATTTTCAGCATCTTTTAAAGTCTTGCTAATACTTTCCATCTTCGGTTCAAAGCTGTCAATTTCTTGATCTATTTTTGATAAAAGCACTAATTGTTCGAGATATTTATTCATTTATTTTCCTTAAAAATATTGAAATGGATTTTTTGAAACTGTTATTATAACTTTTAGCGGCAAATTTTTCAAGTGTTTTGCTAAACATTGAGCAAAATAGCGTTCGCTCTCAAAATGTCCTAAATCAATCAAATTTAGATGATTGCTTATGGCTTCTAAGGCTTGATGGTATTTAAAATCGCCACTTAAATAGCAATCTGCCTTAACTTCATTTAACAAATCTCCCCCACTCCCTGTGCAAACAGCTAAGCGTTTCAAATATTCTTTTCCACAAAAACTTGTTCTTAGAATTTCTAAATTTAAACGCTTTTTAACCATAATACAAAGCTCTTCAAAACTCATATCTACATCTATATAAGCTAAAAATTTATTTTTAGAAGAAATTTCAAATCCCAAAATTTCTTCTATAAAATAAGTATTTAAATGGCTAATATCAAAATTAGTATGCATAGAAATTAAAGAAAGATTTTTTCTAAGCATTTCCTTAACAAAAGCTCTAGGATAGGCTGAATTTGCCAAATCCTTCAAGCCTTTAAAAATTAAAGGATGATGCGTGATAAATAAGGAATTTTCTTCTGCATTTTGGATCAACTGCTCATCTATATCAAGGCTTAGATAAACATTATGAATTTCATCGTTAAAATTCCCAAGTAAAAGACCGCTATTATCCCAAATTTCTTGAGTTTCAAAAGGGCTTAGCTTGTCTAAAAAATTATAAATTTCAATCAGTTTCATCTAAATTTTTCTTATAAATTTCAGCACAAGTTTTCGAAAGCTCGCGAATTTTTAGCATATAATCTTGTCTTTGTGCAACAGAAATAGCACCCCTTGCATCAAGCAAGTTAAAAGTATGAGCTGCAAGCATACAATAATCATAAGCAGGCAAAGCCAATCCCTGTTCTAAAATACTTTTACATTCTTTATAAGTATCTTCAAATTGCTGATTTAAAAAATCTACATTGCTGATTTCAAAATTATATTTACTAAATTCATACTCGCTGCGCTTATGCACATCTGCGTATTTAATTTTTTCCCCATTAAATTCGCTCCAAACAATATCATAAACATTATCTACATTTTGGAGATACATAGCAATTCTTTCAAGCCCATAAGTGATTTCAGCACTTACCAAATCTACTGCGATTCCACCAACTTGTTGAAAATAGGTAAATTGAGTTACTTCCATACCATCAAGCCAAACTTCCCAACCAAGACCCCAAGCGCCAAGACTTGGACTCTCCCAATTGTCTTCAACAAAACGCACATCATGGCTTTTAAGATCAAAACCTAAATTTTCAAGGCTTTTTAAATAAAGCTCTTGAATATTATCAGGACTTGGCTTCATTAGGACTTGAAATTGATAATAAGCCCCAAGACGATTAGGATTTTCTCCATATCTTCCATCTGTTGGACGACGAGAAGGAGCCACATAAGCTGTAGCCCAAGGTTTTTTACCTAGACTTCTTAAAAAAGTTGCTGGATGGAAAGTTCCAGCTCCTGCTGGCATATCGTAAGGCTGCATGATTGCACAACCTTGTTTTTGCCAAAACTCTTGTAAATTTAATATCATCTGAGAAAAAGTCATTTTAACCTTCTTTATTTTCATTTAATTTTTCATTTGCTGTACTAGAATTTTCATCTTTTTTCATTTCCAAATCAGGCTCAGTTCTTGCCCCAAAAATTTCAGCCGTCTTACTCCACATAAGCTTATATTTACGTTTTAAAAATTCTATTTCTTCTCGGGCGTGTTTTAATTCATGATTTAAAGTTTCAATAGTTTTTCTATCTTCATCATAAAGCTCTTGCATTGAATAAAGTGCATCTTTTAAAAATTTATTTTCATTTTTTAAAGCATCAAGAGTTTCATCCTTTGCATCTAAAACCTTCTCATGCAAATTTAAAATTGTTCCTATAGTCTTTTCTACAAAGCTTTCTCCTGCCAAAGTCATAGAATTTACCATAGCAGGCTTTGAGTTAGAAGCACTTGGAACAACGCTAAAAGTTCCTTGGTTTGCTTCGATATAAATTTTTCCCTCTTCTTCTTTGAAATTTAAAGCACCATTTGCCATCATTCCCTTTACAACATCTTCATTTAAATGCACAAGTTTACAAAATTCTTGGAGCTCTAAATAAGTTTGCATTTTCATCCTTTTTTACAATAAAACTTCTACACTCTTAGAATCACTGATTAAGTTTTCTTCTTGATTTTTTCTATCTTGCTTTAAAGCTTTTGCTAAAGTTTCATCATTAAGAGCAAGAATTTGCATAGCTAAATAAGCTGCATTTTTAGCTCCTGCTTTGCCAACTGCTAAAGTTCCCACAGGAATTCCACCTGGCATTTGCACGGTTGAAAATAAAGAATCCATACTCGCTAAAGCACTTCCAGGCATAGGTACTCCCAAAACAGGTTTGGTTGTATAAGCTGCAACTGCTCCTGCTAAATGCGCTGCCATCCCAGCAGCTGCGATAAAAACTTTAGCTCCTTTTTCTTCTGCTTCTTTAATATATTCCTTAGTTCGCTTTGGACTACGGTGAGCAGAACTGATAATGAGTTCATATTTTACACCAAATTTTTCAAGCGTTTTGGCACATTCGCTCATGATTTCATAATCACTCTTGCTTCCCATCATAATTGATACAAATTTCATCCAATTTCCTTTCTTAAAAAACTAAAACTGCTGATTTTATTTGGCATTTTGATTTCGTTTTCGTTTCCGCTATGAATTTCGTTGAATTCTTTATTGTTTTTAGAAATAAGTTTTTTAAATTCTACAAAATATTTATCTTCTTTTTTATAAATCTTACCCAATTTATTATCACAAGTCTCAATTTCATCACCTAAAGGCATTAAAATTTCATAAGCTTTGTTTAAAACAACCTTGCCCTTGCATTTAAAATACTCTCCATCCTCAACGATAGCATGTACTTGATGAGTACCCTCTTCTATGCTCGTATCGTGATTTTGTGTATCTGCTTTTTCTAAAGGGCGTGAGACAAGATAACCGTCTGTAAAACCGCGATTTTTAAGCGTAGCAATTTCTTTTTCATACTTACTTGCCTCAAATTTACCTTCTAAAACATCTTGTATGGCCATTTTGTAAGTTCTAGTTGTAAGTGCAACATAATACTCACTTTTAGTACGGCCCTCTATTTTAAATGCGCTTATGCAATCTTCTTTCATAATTTTTTCTATGTAAGAGCATAAATTTAAGTCTTTAGAGTTAAATACATGGGTACCATTTTCATCTTCTTCTAAACGAAAAAGTACTCCATTTTCAGGATTTTTTGCATAAAGTTCGTAATTAAATCTACAATCATTAGCACAAGAGCCACGATTACTCATTCTTCCGCTTTGAACCGAGCTGATCAAACAGCGACCCGAGTAAGCAAAACACATCGATCCATGCACAAAAGCTTCTAGCTCAATATCGCAATTTTCTTTTAAACTTTTAGCATCTTTAAGACCCAACTCTCTTGCGATAACTACTCGTTTTGCACCCATATTTTTATAAACTCTTGCGTCAAGATAGTTTAAAACATTAGCTTGAGTAGATACATGCAAGGCTATTTCAGGAGCTAACTCTCGAACCAAAGCCATTGCACCCACTGAAGCTACTATAAAAGCATCGGGTTTCATCTCTTTAAGCTTTAAAATATGTTTTTTTAAAGATTCTATTTGTCCACCCAAGTGAAAACCATTTAAAGTAACATAAACCTTTTTGCCTCTTTGGTGGGTATACTCAATAGCTTCTTCAAAACTCTCATAATTAAATTCTCTAGCAGTGCGAGAGCGCAAAGAAAAATTATTTACCCCTGCGTAAACTGCATCAGCTCCATAAGCTAAAGCGATTTTTAATTTTGCAAAATTTCCCGCAGGAGCTACAATCTCTGGAATAATCATTTTTGACCCAAACTTGCTATAAGCGCTTCTATATCATCATTGCTTACAATATCAGTAGTAGAATCACCTTCAATATGAACTGCAGAACTCACTCGTTTCTTATCATCAATCCTACCTTCAAACAAAGAACTCATATAGCGACTCAAGGCACGCATTACATTGATAACGCGCTCTATTTTTTGACGGTGAATATCTTGATATTGCATAGCATCCATTGCCATCATTACTTCATCTTGTCCACATTGCAACTTATCAATAATTTCTTGACTTGTTTTTTTCACTTTTGAATTTAACTGCAAAGCTTCATTAAAACTGACAACATTTGGAAATTTCTCATTTAGTTTTGAAAATATTTCAATATTTTTAGCTAATACTTTATCAATCTCACTAAACAAATTTTCAGAATCTGCAAAGAAATTATTGATACTTTCTAGCTTATCCATCATCTCAGTAGCTTTTAACTCACTGTCTTTAGTAACATCATCAAGTTGATGAACTACCTTATGTTCTTGATTTGGTGGTGGTGGTGGCCATACAACACTAGGATCTGGTTTATAATCAGACACCTTTACATCTTCTAGCATTAATCCTTCTTCAGATTCTATATTGTGAGACTCTGTTTCGCTTTTAATGTTAGACTCTGCATCCTCATCAAAATTTACATCACCATTCATCAAGGCGTCAAGTTCTTCTTGAGTCATCTTTTTCCTTTTTTAAACCTAGATTTTGTTTTAGTACTACGATTATAATCAAATTTATCTAAAATGAAAATATAAATTTAAATTTTCATAGTTTTGTAAGTAAATTTCAAAAAATGATTAAAAAAATATATTAATTAAACCTGAATTAAAAAAAATATGATACAATTTTCATAAATTATCTTAAAGAAGGAGTAAAAGATGGGCAAATTTGTTAACAATGTTAATGAATTCTTTGATTTTTGTAAACAAAACGAAGTTCTTTTTGTAGATTTTCGCTTTACTGATATGATAGGAACTTGGCATCATATCACCTATAATCTTCATGCAATTAGCGAAGAAACTTTTGAAGCAGGAATTCCATTTGATGGTAGTTCAATTCATGGATGGCAACCTATTGAAAAATCAGATATGATTTTAAAACCTGATGCGCAAAGTGCATTTTTAGATCCTTTTACAGCTGATTCTACTATTATAGTTTTTTGCGATGTTTATGACATTTATAAAGGACAAATGTATGAAAAATGTCCAAGAAGTATAGCAAAAAAAGCAATGGAACATCTTAAAAATAGTGGCATAGCTGATACTGCTTATTTTGGGCCTGAAAATGAATTTTTTGTTTTTGACAGTGTAAAAATTGTAGATACAACTCATTGTTCTAAATATGAAGTGGATACAGAAGAAGGAGAGTGGAATGATGATAAAGATTTCGCAGATAGCTACAATACAGGTCATCGTCCACGAAACAAAGGCGGATATTTTCCTGTTCAACCTATAGATTCTTTGGTAGATATTCGCTCTGAAATGGTTCAAACTCTTGAAAAAGTAGGACTTAAAACCTTTGTTCACCATCACGAAGTTGCACAAGGGCAAGCGGAAATTGGAGTAAATTTTGGCACACTTGTGGAGGCTGCAGATAATGTACAAATCTACAAATATATTGTCAAAATGGTAGCTCATTTAAATGGCAAAACTGCAACTTTTATGCCAAAGCCTCTTTATGGTGACAATGGAAATGGTATGCATGTTCATATGAGTCTATGGAAAGATGGTGTGAATTTATTCTATGACAAAGAAGGTTATGGAGGACTTAGCCAAACTGCTATTAATTACATAGGTGGGGTTTTAAAAAATGCTCGTTCTGTTGCAGCTTTTACTAATCCAAGCTCAAATTCATACAAAAGAATAGTTCCAGGTTTTGAAGCTCCTTGTATTTTAACTTATTCTTGCCAAAATAGAAGTGCAAGTTGTCGCGTGCCTTATGGTATAGGTAAGAATTCAGCTCGTGTTGAAATTCGTTTCCCTGATAGCACCGCTAATCCTTATCTAGCTTTTGTTAGTCTTTTAATGGCAGGACTTGATGGAATCAAAAACAAAACCATTCCTGTAGGACCTATGGATGAAAACTTATTTGATCTTACTTTAGATGAAATTCGTGAAAAAGGCATAGAGCAACTACCACACACTCTAAGAGGAAGTCTTGAAGCTTTAATTCGTTACAACGCTTTCTTAAAACCTGTAATGAGCGATATTTTTATAGATGATTATCAACATTTGAAATTTGAAACTCAAGTTTGGCCTGTTGAAGCGCGTCCAACTGCATACGAATTTAAAACTTGCTATTCTTGCTAAATAAAAAGCAAAGCGTAAATTTTTAAACGCTTTGCTTTATTTATTGATAAATTTCTTAAATCCATATCTTTGATATTATATAAATTTATTTTCAAAAAAGAATTAAAAATTATTATTGCAGCAGAATATTATTTATTTTCATTTTTATACCATGATTTTAGTAAGTACATGAAATTTTAAGTGAATTAATATGAGAAAAATTTATGGCATAAAAATACCATAAATTTATATAATTAATTTAAATTATCTTTTTAATTGATTGACAATTCCAAGCATATCATCACTCGTCGTAATAGCTTTTGAACCTGCTTCGTAAGCTCTTTGTCCTGTGATAAGATCTGTCATCTCTTCAACAAGCTGCACGTTGCTTAACTCTATAAAGCCATGTCTTATTGTTCCAAGTCCATCTTGGGTTGCTATACCTGCTACAGGTGCACCGCTTGCCCCTGTTTCAAGATAAAGATTATCTCCCATAGAATGAAGTCCAGCTGGGTTGATAAATTGTACAAGCTCAACTTGACCGATTTGTGTTTCTTGTTGTTCTCCTGGAAGCATTACAGAAACTGTGCCATCAGTAGCCACATTAATCGCAGTTGCACCCTCTGGTATAGTCATTTCAGGTAAAAGTCTATAACCATCTGCATTAACGATATTTCCCTCATTATCTTTTGTAAATTGTCCATTTCTTGTATAAGCTATCGTGCCATCAGGAAGTTGAATTTGAAAAAAACCATTTCCCGCAATTGCCATATCAAGACTATCTGTGCTTGTAGCCTTTAAATTACCTTCAGTAAAAACCTTTGTCACTGCTGTTGGACGCACACCAATACCCACTTCTATGCCCGATGGAGAAAGTGTTGTGGCTGAAGTTGAAGTTCCTGCGTATTTCATAACTTGATACATTAGATCAGCAAATTCAGCACGACCCTTTTTAAAACCTGCTGTGTTAACATTTGCAATATTGTTTGAAGTAACATCAATTTGTGTTTGCTGCGCTACCATTCCCGTAGCAGCAGTATGAAGTGATCTCATCATTTTTTATCCTTTAATTTATTTTATATTATTTTATTTAACGGCTGCAAGTTTATTGATAGCTTCTTGGTTTAAGTCATCCATATGAGCTGTCATAACTTTTTGATACATTTCTACCATTCTATTTGCCTCTATAAGTCCTACCATTTCGGTTACTGGATTGACATTAGAGCCTTGAGAAAAACCTTGACGCACTGCATTAGAATTATCCAAATCTCTAATACGCGTTAAATCATCTATCCTATAAACATTATCCCCATCTTTTTGCAAAGCTCTTATATCATCTACTTGAGCGATAAATAATCTCGCATTTTGAACGCCATCTACCTCAATACTTCCGTTTTTATCTACATTGATATAAACCGCACCATTAGGAAGACGAATTCCTGCATTTTGAGGATTATTAAAATAATCACTGCTTAAAATTCTATATCCTTGTTTATTGACTAAATATCCCTCTTCGTTAAGTTGAAAATTTCCATCTTTACTTAATCTTATTTCACCATCCTTTGTTTGAACTAAATAAAAAGCATCCTCTCTAGTAATGGCCAAATCCAAAGGGTTATTAGTCGTTTTTAAAGAACCTAAACTAAAATCTGTATATCCTTGAGAAACTTGAGGAACGCCATCTATGGTAGTATTGACAAATCTTGATGCATCTCTTGTGTGATTTTCTATAGGCAACTCATCCTGAGTTTCTTTAAAAATCCTTTTAAAATCTGCAATTACTACATCATCTCTTTTGTAACCACTCGTGTTAATATTGGCAAGATTGTTTGTAATAACATCAAGTTTATTAAACTGAGTTACCATCCCACCCGTTGCTTGATAATATCCATTTTGCATATTTTTCACCTATAAATTTTGATATTTTTAATCTATAAAGCAAAGAGTGTTCCAACTTTTAAAAAGAATGAATTTTAGGGGATTAAGCAAGTAGAAATAAAATACTGAATGATAATTTGCATCATATTGTGTTTTTACAAGGAATTATACTAAAAAACCAAAAGTATCATTAAATCGCTTAAAAAGCAGCAACATTCATCTCTTTGCCCAAGAAATAAGAGTTTTCTTTCTAGGAATATGGGTAAAAAATATTTTAAAATAAATAGTAAAAATTTTAAAAAAGCAAGACTTAAGTAAAAATCTTGCTTAAAAATATTCTATTTTAGTCCATTTGGCGGCGTAAGAAAGTAGGAGTTTCAATTTGAGCCATTATCTCTTCATCAAAACCACCACTTACTTTTCTAAGATTTAAATAAGGATTTTTCTTAGGAGTTTCAGCTTCTTCAGCGGCTTTTTTAGCTATGCTGTCTCTATCTTCAAATCCTGTGGCAATAATGGTCACTTCTACCCTATCTTCCATGCTATCATCTGTAGTAGAACCAAAAATAATCTTTGCATTTTCATCAACAATTTCTTCTATATTATTTGCAGCAGCAGAAATTTCAATTAAAGAGCAATTAGAACTTGTTTTAAAATGTAAAATAACCCCTTTAGCTCCTTTAATATCCATACCATCTAATAATGGAGATTCTATGGCATTAGAAAGAGCCTCTTCGATAGCATTTTCACCGCTAGCACTGCCTACGCCCATAAGCGCTAAACCACGATGGCTCATTATGGTTCTAACATCAGCAAAGTCAACATTGATATCACCATTGTCTAAAAGTATAGACACCATACCCTTAACAGCACGCGCCAAAATATCATCAACTAATTTAAAAGCATCTTTAATTCCTGCTTTTTTATCGATAATGCTTAAAAGCTTTTCGTTTTGAATTACAAGGATAGAATCACTTTCTTTTTTCAATTCAAGGAGTCCGTTTTCAGCAAGTTTTTTTCTTTGTTTCCCTTCAAAAGCAAAAGGCATAGTTACAACAGAAACAGTTAAAGCACCTATTTCTTTAGCTGCTTGTGCGATTACTGGAGTAGCACCCGTTCCTGTGCCACCACCAAAACCTGAAGCAATAAAAACGATATCACTTTGGCTAAGACTAGCTTTAATCTCTTCAAAGCTTTCTCTAGCACTCTCTGCTCCAACCTCTGGTAGCATGCCCGCACCCAAGCCTTTTGTTTTTTTCTCGCCAAGTTGAATTTTGGTTTTTGCTAATGAATTTGAAATAGCTTGTGCATCAGTATTAGCCGCGATTAAATCGAGGTCATTTAAGCCCATCTTGACCATATGATTAATCATATTTCCACCGCCACCACCGCAGCCTATAACTTTAATTTTAGCGCCTTTATTATGTTGCATCTCTTCTACTAAAAATTCGCTCATAAAAACTTTCTCCTTGTTAAAATTGATTCATTATTTTATGCCAAATATTTGAAAAAACACTAGGCTTTTTCTCTTTTGGCTCTTTAAAATCTAATTGTTCTTGTATTATTATTGTATCATTTTCTTGCAAATTTTCGCCAAAAAAATCAGATTTTGTTTCATTTTCCACTTCTTTTTGTGGAATTATTTCTTGTCTAATTTGGCGGTTATAATTTTCTATCTCCCCTTTATATCTTAACTTTTCATTTGAATCAAGTTCATAAGGCGTAAAATAACCCGCACCATATAAACAAAGTCCTATAGCACAAGTATTTTCAGGATCATTAAAAATTTCACTAAACCCAGTAATTAAATCTTTTCTAGCAGTAGCAAGTCTAACAGAACGATTATCAAAAGTTGCAGGAGCTAATTCATCAATACCTGCTAATTTAGTCATTCCGCCTGTTAATACAACGCCACCCCCTATGCTATTTGCATAACGATTGTCGCTTAAAATTTTGGCTAAAATCATTAAAGTTTCTTCAGCTCTTGCATAGATTACATTTGAGATGATATCTAAAGAAACTTCATTTACTTTTCTTTCATCTCCCATAGAAGGAATTTGTATCAATGCATTAGGTTGTTGAGAAAGGGCTGCATAATTTAATTTAATTTTCTCAGCTTCTTTTAAAGGAGTGTGCAAAGCCATCGATAAATCTTGAGTAATATTAATCGATCCAATTTGCAAGCAATCATTATAACGAATTGAATTTCCAGTATGAACAACCATATCGCAGATCGCTCCACCCATATCAATCAAAACAGCACCTAGTTCTTTTTCACTATCATCTAAACAAGCTATAGCTGAAGCATAGCCAGAAAGGACTATATTATCAACTCTTAAATCAGCCAACTCAACAGCTTTTTTTAAATTTTTAATATGAGATTCTTGAGAAATAACTATATGAGTCGAAACCTCCAAGCGATTTCCGCTCATACCCAAAGGATCATCTACATGTTCTAAATCATTTACCTTAAAATTATAAGGTAAAACATGAATAATTTCATAACCACTCGGAAGATTTGCAGTGTGTTTGGCTGTGCTTACCGCACGATGAATTTCTTTGATGCCTATTTCATGATTTGGTATATTTACTACACCTATACTATCAACACTTTTAGTATAAGCGCCCGAAATAGAAACCACTACTTTATCATAATGAACACCGCTCATCATCTCTGCATTTCTAACTGCTTCCTCGATCGATTTTGAAGCAAGCTCGATATTGGTAATAGCGCCTTTTTTTACACCATTGGTTTTTGCTTTTGCAAAACCAATAATTTTTAAACCTTCCTCATCTTTTTGAGCGACAATGGCACAAGTTTGTGTTGAACCTAAGTCAATTCCTAATATATTCAAAATTATTTACCTTTATAATAAATTTTTATTGGATATGTTTTTTTAAGCTCTTCGATTAACTCCTGCTTCATTTCATTAGCTTTTAAACTTTGTAAATTTTGATTAAGCATTGTGCGATATTGCTGAAATTTTTCAGGATTCATATCAAGCTTTTGCTTATTAATTTTATAAAGTATAGCCTTATCTTCATTTAAAATAACATAAGAACGATTTTGATCAGAATTAAAAACATTCATTAGAAAATAACTAAATTCTGCTTCATTTAATATATTACTAATTTTAGCATCATTTCTTACAGTATCCCTGCTTACGAAACCTATATTAGTTCCGCTAAAATTTTCTAAATTTTGCTTAGCTTTTTCTTCTAAATTCTTTTTCACCTGTTCGCTGATATAAATAGGCATAAGCTCTTCTCTAGCCTCATTAAAAGTCTTAGTTCTTACAGGATTGGTTTTGTTAAGCTTGATAATAATATAACCATTTTGATATTCACTCGGTCTTAACACATCTCCATTTTTTGCCCGAGATAAAGCCTCAAGTGGATAGTAAACATCTGAATCTGTGATATTTTCATCCTTTTGGAATTTATCTTTACCTTCTTTCAATTCCAAAAATTTAGCATTAGCTATGTTTTTAAGCTGTGCTAAAGCATAATCTTTAGCAACATCCTTTTTAGCAGCTTCAAAACTCATGATTTTGCCACTAAAATCTTTATATTTAAATTTATTATTTTCATTATTATAAAATTCTTCTAGCTTACTATCATCAATTTTTTGCATATCCACCGGTAGATAATAAGTAGAAATCTCATATACTTTTTTTGTCTTATAATCTTCTTTGTGTTCATTCCAAAGCTTTTTAAGCTCTTCTTCATTAACTTTTATATTTTCTTTATCTTGCTCTAGTTTTGCTATATTTAAAGAATCTTGCATAAAATAACTAGCTCCTAGCATTTTCAACTCTTCATCTGTTTGAGGGAGATTGAATATTTGTTCTAGTTTGCCGATAATAATTTCATTTGAAAGAGTTTTCTCATATTCTTTTGGAGTCATATTGTTTGCATTCAAAAGTTCATAATAAATTGTTTTATTAAAATCACCTGAAGGATCTTGAAAGGCTTTAGTTTCAGCAAGTGCTTGAATAACTTCATTTTCACTTGAACCTAATCCCAAATCTTTAGCAAAATTTAACAAAAGCTTATCTTCAACCAAAGAGCTTAATGCAGCATTTTCAATTCCCAATTGCTTAGCACTCTCCTCATTTAAGCCACCGTTGCTAATTTGATTGTAATAATTAAAAATCTGATTATATCTTACATTAAATTCATTATAATTGATTTTTTCATCTCCAACTACAGCAACACTCGAACTTCTATTAAGATTAAAATCATAAGCACCCCAACCTAAAAACCCAGCTCCAACAAAAGCTATGGTGCTAATCCATATAGTAACAACAAGATATTTTTTGTGATGTTGCATCCAAGTAAGCATATCATTCCTTGATAAAAATTAAACTACATATTTTATCGCAGAAGTGTTTAATTAGAGTTTAATTAGTGGTTTTTTGTTAAATATTTTCATTTTGATTTTAGTTAAAATTTCGTTATAATTATAGCTTATAAAAATTTTATAGGATATAGGATTTGAAAATTCCACACATTCCCGTTTTGCTCAATGAGGTAAATCAAGCATTTGAAAAACTAAACTCAGGATATTTTTTAGATTGTACTTTGGGTTTTGGTGGCCATAGCGAATCCTTACTTAAAGATCATCCAAACCTTAAACTTATAGCATGCGACCAAGACAAAGAAGCGCTTGAATTTTCTAAAAAGCGTCTTCATGATTTTAAAGATAGAACAGAATTTGTATTAAGTAATTTTAGTCAAATTTTAGACCAAATTTCACACGATAAACTGAACGATCTCAAAGGCATTTTAGCTGATATTGGAGTATCTTCTTATCAACTTGACAATAACAAACGAGGCTTTAATCTTCATTCTGATTTTTTAGACATGAGAATGAATCAAGATGCTAAAATTTCAGCTTTTGAGATTATTAATAATTATACCCAAGAGCAATTGAGTGATATTTTCAAAAAATATGGGGAATTAAATGATGGGTACTTTATCGCTCAAAAAATTTGCCAAGAAAGACAAAAAAATAAAATAAAAAGTGCTAAAGAACTTTACGAAATAATAGGAAAAACAAAACAAAATCACAGAAGTGTTTCTAAAGCAACCCTAGTTTTTCAAGCTATTAGAATAGAAGTCAATCAAGAACTTGAAGTTTTAAAAAATTTTTTAGAAAAATTAGAAAAAATTAAATTAAAAAATTGTATTCTAGCTATCATTTGCTTTCATTCTTTAGAAGATAGGATAGTAAAAAACTATTTTAAAAAATGGGCTAAAAATTGTATCTGTGATGAAAGAGCTTTTAGGTGCGAATGTGGAAACAATCATTCTTTAGGAGAAATTATAAGCAAAAAAGCTATAACTCCAAGCAAAGAAGAAATTATGATTAATTCTCGTTCAAGTTGTGCAAAAATGCGCCTGTTTCATTTTAAAAATATGGAAAAATAATGCTAGATGATGATTTCTTAAAAGAAAAACAAAACATACGCCAGAAAATGCTTAAATTTTCTCGCGCTGTTAATCAAGGTAAGCCTTTAGATGATGATTTAAAAGAAGAAATCTCTAGTGATGATATTTTAAGACGCCGCTTTAAAAAACGCTCAAATCATTTCTTGGATGAAATAGAAGAAGACTATGAGTTAGAATATACAAAAAAATCAAATATATACTTAAAAGAAGATTTGATAAATGTTAAATTGGAAGAAAAGCAGTCTTTAGCTAAAAAAATTTTTTCCAAAATAAAAGAAAAAAACAAAAATCAAGAATCAAAAAAGAAAAAAACAAAAAAACTTTTTTCTTTTCTGAAAAAAAAAGAAATTCAAGGTATACAAAATAAAAACACACACAATACTCAAGAAAAACATTTGCATACAGACAAGCAAATAGAAATCAAAAAAATACAAAATAACAAGATTCAACCCACGCAAACTGACCCAAAACCCGATATAAAACAAAGTCTAGAAAATTTACAAAAAAAAATACAAACTCAAGAAGTAAAAATAGAGATTGAAAAATCCGAAATTCAACCCATTAAAACAGAACATGATGAAGATACACAAAAGGTTAAAAATGTATTACTAGAAGGATTTAGTAATGCTACTAAAGAAGATAAAAATCTCAATTTCAATCACTTACTTTTTGCCGTATTATTTGTCAGCTTTGCTCTTGTTTTATTTGTACCACAAATTTATATAAGAAATCAAATTTACTATCTTAGCCGAGAAATTGCCACTTTAAGAGTAGAAGAAAGCGTACTTGATGAAGAAAATAAAGATTTAAAAAGACGCTTAGAAATCATGCGCTTTCAAAATCAAATTTTAGATTATTTAGAATGAATGATTTTTTCTAAAACATATTGTTCTAAATTTGCCTTTGGAATTTCTTCTTTTAAGGCTTCTTTATAAAAATTTCCAGCCATAATAGAATATTTTTCATATGAAAAATAAGGAAAGTGCAAAGCCCATGCTTTTTGTATTAATTTTTTTGAAATCATTTTACGAGCATAAACCTTAAAAATATCATAAGAAATAAAAACACATGCGGTAACCGCTACAGCGCTGATAATACTGATATGAAAATCAAGGCGAGTAAAAAGATAATGCGTAATGAGTAATAATGGTAATAAAACCAAAGCACAAAAAATTCCAAAATATATATAAGAATTTAAAATTTTAAAATTAAAATTAAGCTTGGAAGGATCCACAAGCATTCCATCATTAAACAAAGCATTAGCCTCAAGCAAATCACGCAAAAGAACAGGTTGATCGGATATCTTAAAAAGAAAATTACAACTAAAATCTTTAAATTTTTTCATATTTTTACACTTTTAAATTTTTAGTTTAAAATACTATCTAAAGAAAATTAAATTTGGGTTAAAACAAAAGCTCTTAGCTTTTGTTTATCAACTCTTCTGTGATTCTGGCAATCTCAAGTTCTTCATCTGTAGGAACGATAAAAATCTTTACCTTAGAATTGGCAGTACTAATCATTCTTTCACAGCTTGCTTTTTTGTTGTTTAATTCTATATCAAGCTCAACACCAAGATGAGATAATCTTTCACAAACTTTTTGGCGAACTAAAACAGCATTTTCACCTATACCGCCTGTAAAAATAATAGCGTCAGTTCTAGGTAAAACCGTAAAATAAGCCCCTATATATTTTAAAAGGCGATAACAAAACATATCAAAAGCTAAACGTGCCCTATCATCACCTTGCTCGATTTTTGCTCCTATATCTCTAAAATCGTTAGAACCGCAAATTCCATAAAGTCCGCTTTTTTTATTAAGCAAAGTATCAATTTCTTCTATTGTTAAACCCTTAAGATGGCTAATAAATGGCAAAATTGCAGGGTCTAAATCACCACAGCGAGTTCCCATAACAAGACCTTCAAGAGGAGTAAAACCCATGGAAGTGTCTATACTTTTACCTCCCTCAATAGCACAAACACTCGCACCATTTCCAAGATGTGCTGAAATTGCGTTTAAATCCTCTTTATTTTTTCCAAGTAATTGGGCTGCCCTAGCACTCACAAAAGCGTGAGAAGTACCATGGAAACCATATCTTCTTATATTGTGCTTATCATAAAAATCATAAGGCAAAGCATACATATAAGCAAAATCAGGCATAGTGCGATGAAAAGCTGTATCAAAAATAGCTGCATTAGCAACACTAGGTGCAGCTTTGATCATTGTTTTTATACCTGCTAAATGCGCAGGATTATGCAAAGGAGCAAAAATACTAACCCTATCTATCTCTTTAAGAACATAATCATCCACTAAACAATGCTCGCTTAAATTTCTTCCTCCATGCACTATGCGATGACCACAGCCATCTAAAGCATTTAAATCTTCCAAAATTCCAGATTCTTTAAAAAGCTCGTTGACAATTTGCAATCCATGTTCGTGATTTTTTATAGGAAGTTCTCTTTCGAATGTTTCATCATTTAAGGCATTTTTTAGTATGACTTTTGATTTTTCTTCTCCAATTTTTTCTACCAAACCACTGGCTTTAACCACTTTATCATCAAAAAATTTAAATTTAACAGATGAAGAGCCTGAATTTAAAACTAAAATCTTCATTCACTTTCCTTTCTTATTGTGCTTGTATAGCACTTAAAATAACCGTATCTACTATATCATCAACCAAACATCCACGACTTAAATCATTTACAGGTTTTTTAAGTCCTTGCAAAATAGGACCGATTGCCAAAGCATTTGCTGTTCTTTGCACAGCCTTATAGCAAATATTTGCAGCGTCAAGATCAGGAAAGATATATACATTTACATTACCTGCTATCTTAGAATTTGGCATTTTTTTAGCAGCAGTTTTAGGATCATAAGCACAATCAAATTGCATAGGGCCATCGATATTTAATTCTGGATATTTTTCTTTAGCAATTCTTAAAGCTTCTTTAACAAGATCTACACTCTCACCCTTACCGCTATCTCCACTAGAATAAGAAAGCAAAGCTATCCTTGGCTCGATACCAAAAGACTTTGCAGTCATAGCACTTACATAAGCACTAGTGGCGAGTTGCTCGGCATTTGGATTTGGATTTACAGCACAGTCTGCAAAAGCTAAAACCTTATCATCAAGCCCCATAAAGAAAATTCCCGAAACAGAGTCAACACCCTCTTGAGTTTTGATAATCTGAAGCGCAGGACGAATAGTTTCAGCTGTCGTAGTAGATGCTCCACTTACCATAGCATCAGCTTTCCCACTATGTATCAACAAGGTTCCAAAATAAGTCCTATCTTTAACCAATTCTTTAGCCTCTTCAAGGCTCATTCCTTTAGATTTTCTTGCTTCATATAACAAAGTGGCAAATTCTTCGTTATATTCTGAATGAAGCGGATTGAGTATTTTTACTGCGGTTAAATCAAGTGCCAATTCATCGGCTTTTTGTTTGATATCTTGCTCATCGCCCAATAAAATAAGATCCACTACACTACTTTTAAGTAAAATTTCAACTGCTTTTAAAATTCTTTCATCATTGCTTTCTGGTAAAACAACGGTTTTTTTATTTTTAACACTTTTTTTAATGAGTTCATATTTAAAACGATGCGGAGTCATAAAATCATAAGCTTGCAACTTATGCATTTCTTCAAAATTAAAATTTTCACTAATCAAAGCATAATCTCTACCATCTAAAGCTTCATCAAAATATTTTTGAGCTATTAATTTATCCTCATTATTAATAATAGCCGCTATAGGAGTGTTAAGATTTTTAGCCAATTTTATACTCAAATCAAAACCATCAAGTATTCCAAATTCGCAAAAACTATTAACAAGAACAAAATCATATTTACGATTTAATTCCTCATACTCTTCTAAGATAGTATTGAAAAAACTATGCGGATCTTTGCTAAATTCTTCCATAGCTTCTCTAAAAGTAAAACTATAAGCATTTTTCAAAGTTTGCTTAATATCAAATTCCTCAAGCCATCCTTGCAAAACAGGGATACGATGTACATAAATCACAGGACAGTAAATAGCTATATTTTTATATATCTTGCTATAGTTTTTCAATAATTTCGTGGTGACTAATGTATTTAACTCATCACTCCTAGATCTCATCAAATAAAGATTTGCCATTATTTTCTCCTTGGTTTTAAAAAGTGGAACACTCTTTGCTTTATACTTACTTGAAAAACTATTTTAACAAATAAAAATGAAATTTCATCATTTAAAGGACGAAAATGAAAAAAGTTTTATTCTATGTGTTACCTTTTGCATTTTTTGGATGTTCTGCAACAGTAGATCCGCAAATTTCTATGAAACCTCCTGCTTATGTAGAAGAGCTTGCACCTAAACAAAGCAACAATGTAGAAACTTCTCCTGGATCGCTTTTTGGAAAAGGCGATAATCCTTTATTCTCTGATAAAAAAGCAATGAATGTAAATGATTTAGTTACTGTGGTTATCCAAGAAAGCACTACTCAAAGCACTCAAGCCAATAAGGCCACAAGTAGAACCAATACTTCCAATTTAGGAGGAGGAGCTTTAACAGGTGGAAGTGGCTTACTTGGAACTGCGATCGATAAAGTAAATGCTTATTCTAATATAGGCTTTCAAACCAATAGTACTAACAACTACCAAGGAACAGGCACTCAAAGTCGCAATGAAAGTTTTAACACTACGATTTCAACTCGCGTGATTAAAATTTTGTCTAATGGTAATTATTTTATTGAGGGTTCAAGAGAGCTTTTGATCAATGGAGAAAAACAAATCATACAACTTAGCGGTGTGATTCGTCCTTATGATATCGGTCAAGATAATACTATAGATAGTAGATATATAGCAGATGCAAAAATTCTTTACAAAACTGAAGGTGAAGTGGATAGAAGCACTAGAAAACCTTGGGGAAGCAAAGTCATAGAAGCTATATGGCCTTTTTAAATAAACTTATAATTTAAGTCCTTAAAATAAGGACTTAAATTTTATTGCGATTTTATTTTAAATATCTATAATTAAAATAAAATCTATTCTTTTATCTCTCTACTCTTAACCTCATCTTCTACTTCAGCTAAAAATCTATCCACAAGCTCATTTTCTTTGAGTTTTGCCACCACTTCTCCATGTCTTATAACAAGTCCTTGATTTTTTCCAAAAGCTATAGCCACATCAGCGCCCTTAGCCTCACCTAAAGCATTAACAACACAGCCCATAACACTGATATTTAGAGGCTCTTTAATATGTTTAGTTTTTTCTTCTACGATTTTAATAGCACTGATTAAATCACTTTGAATTCTTCCACAAGTTGGGCATGAGATGATATTAACTCCACTTTTTTGCACCCCGCTATCTTGTAAAATTGCTCTTGCAACTTTGATTTCTTCTTCGAGCTCACCCGTCATTGAAACTCTCATGGTATCACCTATACCTTTAAGAAGCAAATTTCCCAAAGCGATAGAACTTTTTATTGTGCTATGAAATTTAGTCCCTGCTTCTGTTACTCCTAAATGAAAAGGATAATCACAAAGCGGTCTTAATCTTTCATAGGCTTCTATGGTCTTTTGAGCATCAGAGGTTTTCATTGAAATTTTTATATCAAAAAAATCCAAATCCTCTAAAAGCTTGATATTATACAACGCGCTTTCTAGCATTGCGTCTACGCCATATCCATATTTATCACTGAATTCTTTTTCTATAGAACCGTGATTTACGCCTATACGTATAGGAATACCTCGCTCCTTGCAAGCTTTTACCACGTCTTTAATATTTTCTTTTGAGCCTATATTGCCTGGATTTATACGAACTCCATCAATAAATTCAGCACAAAATACAGCTAAATTGTGATTAAAATGTATATCTACGATCAAAGGCAAAGGACTTTTTGCCTTAATCTCTTTTAAAGCTCTTGCATCCGCCATATCCAAACATGCCAAACGCACGATATTAGCTCCTGTAAAATAAAGGCGATTGAGTTGCTCTAAAGATCCTTCAATATCTCTTGTTTTAGTAAAAAGCATGGATTGTACTGAAATAGGTGCATCACCACCTATTAAAACATCACCTACTTTAATTTGTCTTGTTTTAAATCTTTTATATTCCATTTTTAAGCTTCTTTATTATAAGTAATTTTAAAATTTTAGCTATTTTTTGCTTTAATTATAGTTTAATTTTGTTAGAATTTTAAAATAGATTTTAGTATAACACAATAAATTTTTAAAGGGAAAATAATGCAATTTATCACAAAAGGTGGAGTTATTTGGTTAACTGGCCTAGCGGGAAGTGGAAAAAGCTGCATTGCAGAAGCTTTATATCAAAAATTAAAAGAAAAATATGACAACATTATTTATCTTGACGGTGATGAATTTAGAGAGCTTTTAGGATATTATAAATATGATAAACAAAGTCGTATTGAAGTATCTATAAAACGTTCAAAATTTGCACATTTTCTCAGCTCTCAGAATATGTTAGTTATCGTAAGTGCTATTTCCATGTGGGATGAAATTTATAGATATAATAGGAAAACTTTAAAAAACTATTATGAAATTTATATTAAGTGCGATATCGAAGAGTTGAAGAAGCGTGATAAAAAAAGGCTTTATAGTAAAGCATTAAGTGGGAAAATATCTAATGTAGTGGGCATAGATATAAATTATGATGAGCCTAATGCCGATCTTATCTTGGATAATTCTAAGCTTGATTTACTTGATGAAAAAGTCGATAGAATTTTGCAAGCCTTAAACACATAAAAATAAATTTAAAAAAGATAGGGAGAGGGATATCTTGGAACAAATTTTAAAAATTTTAAAACAAATGTTAAGTCCTGATCAGGCACAAATTCTACTTAAAGCATTAAAAAATTCAAATAATGAAAATTTTTATAACTTTGCTTTAGAAAATATTGAAATCATCTGCGAATGGCTAAATTCTAAAGAATTTCAAGAAAATTATACCAATCACCCTTATCCACCTTTACTAAATCCAAATTATATCGATACAGATGCAAGTAGGCATTGTGCAGAATTAGCTTGGGATTTAAATTTACCCTTACCTAAACATTATAAATTTATCTATATTTCTCCACATGGCGTAGGTGCTGCAGCCTTTTTAAGATACCTGAATGAAGCATGTAATGTTTTTTGTCTTGCTTCTTGGATGTTACCCTATGACGCAAAGGAAAGATATTGTATTAATTACATGTGCCTAAATGATAAAAATATATCCGATCAAGCCATAAACATTTCGGAACTAAATATAATTAATCTTGAAAAGTATTTGGCTTTATTGGATCCTCATTCAAAAGTGATCTGTGGAATCCGTGATCCGATAGGAATTTTAAAACATAATTGGGGAAGAGACTGGAGTAAAGTTCAAAGAAACTTTCAAAATGAATTTGATCTAACTTATGACTATAGAAATTATATTAATTTTTTAAACCATAAAAAACCTGAAATAAAAATTAATCTGGAAGAATTAAATTACAGTGTTTTTATCATAAATTATCTATCAAAATATTTCAATCAAGAGTATATATATTATCTAGATATGGAAAAAATTAAAACAAAAAATGCTTTTCAAACAATGGAAGATTTAGCTTTTAGATTTGGCTTTACTCCACCTTGTCTAAAAGAAAGTGAAAATTTATTTAAAATTCAAGAATTTAGAGGATATATACGCTATCTTTTTCCCATTACCTTATATGCAAATCAGAAAGATTTAAGCAACATCTTTTCCATTAAGTCTCCCAACAATAATCCAAATGCTAGCATTGATACTTCTACAAGCATTGCTATTATTTTAGATAGACCTCATAAAAACTCGCAAAAAATCAATATTATAAATGAGATTTTAAATAACGATTTATCAAACGATATGAGCGTATATATAGATAAAAGTGACTTGGAAAAACTAGAAAAAAATACTCTTTTCTTTAAACAAATTAAAAACTATCTCTATGAATTTCTGCAAGCAATTCACAAAACAATCGAACATACAGAAGATTCAATGATGAAAGAGGAAGATGTATTATTATATTTTAGCAAAAATAAAACTTTGGCATTAGAATTTAAAGAAATTTTTAACAAAGAATTAAATAATGTTAAACAATCTCATCCCAATATTATAGCTTCTTGGAAATACTATCAAGAATTTGAAAAAATATGTAAAAAATTAGATGAAAAAGAATAAAATTGTATAGAAAAGAAGATATTTTTATAAAGATATAGAATTATAAAAAAATAATATAAATTAAACAAATAAAGATATAATTATACTTTAATTTAGAGAAAGGAAATGCTATGAAACAGGGGGATTTTACAGAGGTAGCAAAGCATTATCACAATAGACCTGCTTACAGTCCATTTTTGCTTGAAAAGCTTATAGCTTGTATCAATGACAAAAATAAAAATATTAAAAATTTAAATATTGTTGAAGTGGGTGCTGGCACAGGAAAGCTTACCAAAATGCTAGGAGAAATGTTTGAGTGTCAAATCGATGCCATAGAACCAAATGATAATATGCGTGAAGAAGGGCGAAAATTTACACAAAATTTGTCGAATATTTCTTGGCACCAAGGAAGCGGTGAAGAAACTCGGATGAAAGACAATCAAGCTGATTGGGTTATCATGGCCAGTTCTTTCCATTGGACGGATCCCAAAAAATCTCTTCCGGAATTTAATCGTATATTAACAGGGGGGGGTATTTCACTGCGATTTGGAATCCTCGCCACATTGTAGAGGGTTCGGTTTTTGATGAAATTGAAAAGGAGATTAAACATATTATTCCAGAGCTTGCTCGTGTAAGTAGTGGTACTCAAAATGTTAAAAAATGGGAAGAAATTCTTGTTTCAACAGGAGATTTCGTAGACTGCTTTTTTATGGAGTGTGATTATAAAGAGCTTTGGGATAAAGATCGTTATCTTGGAGCTTGGCATTCTGTAAATGATATACAAGCACAAGCAGGTAAAAAAAGATGGAAAGAAATTTTAGATATGATTGAGTCTAAAATTTCTCATATGCAGAGTATAGAAATTCCTTATAAAATAAGGGCATGGACAGCTAGAAAAGCATAAAATATTTTCCCTTTTTTTTATCAAGCTTGTCGAAGATAGAAAAAGGGAAACAAAATGCAAAAACTAGTAGAACAAGTGTGGGATTATACCAAACATGCTAAATTTTATAGCTATAGACCAAATTATGCTCCAAAGACTATAGATATGTTGATAAGTTTAGTCGGAAAAAACGATATTAAAGTAGCTGATATTGGTGCAGGAACTGGAAATTTAAGTATCATGCTTTTAGAAAGAGGATGTAAGGTAGTATCTGTAGAACCAAATGATGCTATGCGTGAAATTGGTATAGAAAGAACTAAAGGTGAAAAGATAGAATGGGTTAGAGCAACAGGTTTGAATTCGACACTCCAAAATAGCGAATTTGATTGGGTGACTTTTGGTAGTAGTTTTAATGTAATGGATAGAAATGAAGCCTTGAAGGAAACACATCGTCTGTTAAAATCAGAGGGATATTTTTCTTGTATGTGGAATCATAGAGATTTAAATGATCCTATACAAAAAATAGCTGAAGATACTATCATAGAATTTGTACCAAATTATACTAGAGGAACCAGAAGAGAAGATCAAAGACCAATTATAGAAAGCCGCAAGGATCTTTTTGATAATATTGTCTATATTGAAGAAGATTTTTATTTTCATCAAAGTATCGAAAATTATATTAATGCGTGGAAAAGTGTTAAAAATCCTTATTGGGATTTGGAGACAGAAGAAGGAAATGAATTATTTAATAAAATTAGTGATAAAATTTCACAAAGACTTCCTAAAGAATTTAGTATAAAATATACCACTCGTTGTTGGAGTGCTAAAAAAATATAACAAGGAAAAAAATGGCGGAGTTAAATTTCAAAACCAAAGCACAAAATTTAAAAAATTTACAAACAAAATTAAAAAAAGCAAAAATTCTACCTTTGGTCTTGACTTCGCTTGAAGAATTAATATTAAATGAAGAGAAAATTTTAAGTGATATTCAAGCTTTAAAAGCCAATAAACTCATCATAAGAAGTTCTTCTTTAAGCGAAGATAGTATGAAAAACTCCAATGCGGGAGCTTTTCTTTCCTTGGCAAATATCGATGCGAATTCTAAAGATGAATTATTAAAAGCTTTATATAAAGTTGCTAATTCCATGCCATCAAAAAGTGATGAAATTTTAATCCAACCTATGCTTGAAAATATTACACTTTGTGGTGTTGGTTTTAGCGTCGATAAGGATAATTTTTCTCCTTATTTTTGCCTTCAATATGATGAAAATGGTTCAAATAATTCCATTACAGATGGAAGCAGTAAGAGTGCAAAAACTTACTATCACTATAGAGAGCATTTGGATTTTAAAGATATCAAACTCCAGAAGATTATAGAGCTTATAAAAGAATTAGAATCTTTATATGATTGTTGTTTTTTAGATGTTGAATTTGCATTTGCCTTTAAAGACAATAAAGAAGAGCTTTTTTGTTTACAGGTAAGACCTTTAGTGATGCAAGAAAAAGAAAATTTATTTAATGCTTTACCAAAAGAAGCTTTGCAAAGATTTTATAAGCGTTTTATTTCTTTGCAAAATTTGCGTCCTAGAGTGTTAGGAGAAAAAGCACTTTTTGGAGTAATGCCCGATTGGAATCCTGCTGAAATCATTGGTTTAAGACCAAAGCGTTTAGCTTTTAGTTTATATAAAGAAATCATTACAGATAATATATGGGCGTATCAAAGAGACAATTATGGCTACAAAGATTTAAGATCTCATCCTTTGATTCATTCTTTTTTGGGCATTCCTTATGTAGATGTAAGATTATCTTTTAATTCTTTCATACCTAAAAAATTAGATGAAAATATTGCACAAAAACTTGTCAATTTCTACTTAGATAAACTTAATAAAAACCATGAATTACATGATAAAATTGAATTTGATATCGTTTATTCTTGTTATGATTTTAACAGTTCTAAAAAATTACAAGAGCTTTTAAATCACGGTTTTAATGAAAATGAGCTTAAAAGATTAGAATTTTCATTACTAGAACTTACAAATAAGATTATTAATCCCCAATCGGGACTTTACTTAAAAGATATAAAGAAAGCTTACAGATTAAAAGAAAGATATGACGGTATTATTGATTCAAATTTTTCTTTAATCGATAAAATTTATTGGCTTATTGAAGAGTGTAAGCGTTATGGAACTTTACCTTTTGCAGGAGTAGCTAGAGCTGCATTTGTGGCAATGCAACTTTTAAATTCTTTAGTTGAGATTAATTTCATAAGCAAAGAAGAAAAAAATGATTTTTTAAATTCACTTAATACAGTGAGTAAAAATTTAAGTAAGCAAACAAATAATCTTAACTCTTGTACTAAAAATCAATTTTTGATAGAATTTGGACACTTAAGAGCGGGAACTTATAACATCTTATCTCCAAGATATGACGAAAATTTTGAGCTTTATTTTGAAATAAATCAAAAAGATAATAATGTTTATTTAGAAGATAAAGCTTTTATTCTTCCAGAAGAAAAGATGAAAGCTTTAAATACTCTACTTAAAGAACATGGATTAGAAATTAGTGCTTGTGAATTTTTTGATTTTTTAAAACAGTCTATCGAAGGCAGAGAATTGCTTAAGTTTGAATTTACCAGATTGCTTTCTAAAGCTATAGTTTATATTGAAGAATTAGGTAAATATTATGATATCAAAAAAGAAGATCTGGCTCATCTTGATATCAAAAGTATTTTAAATCTTTATTCTAGTCTTTATTCTATAAATCCAAGAGAGCAATTTTTAGAAGAGATTGCTCGAAATAAAAAAGAATATAAACTCACACAAGCTATAAAACTTCCTTCCTTACTTTGCAATACTGAGGAAATTTTTTCTTTTTATAATCATAGTATTATTCCAAATTTTATCACACAAAAAAGTATAACCGCATTTACAGCCAAAGAAAATGATAAAGATTTAGAAGGAAAAATTGTTTTAATCTATGCAGCAGATCCTGGATATGATTATTTATTTACAAAAAATATAGCAGGACTTATCACATGCTATGGGGGTGCTAACTCACATATGGCTATTCGTGCTTCAGAGCTTGGAATGCCTGCTGTTATAGGAGTTGGGGAAGAAAATTTTGAAAAATATTTAAAGGCTAAAAAAATAAATATTGAATGTGAAAGTGAGCAAATATTTTGTTTATAGGTATTACCCAAAGGCTTATTTGCAATGAAAGTTATTATGAGGAAAGAGAATGTTTGGCAAAAGATTGGGGAGAATTATTTAATAAAGATTTATTTAAAAATTTTATTCCCCTTCCGCTTAGCTATGAAATAGATTTTTCTCGCTACAAAGATCTTGTAAAAGCTGTGATACTAAGTGGTGGTAATGATTTAAATTTTTTAAATCCTAATGCAATGTCTAAAAAAAGGGATTCTTATGAAATACAAGTCATAGAAGCTTGCTTAAAAGAAAAAATTCCACTTTTAGGTATTTGTAGAGGGGCTCAAATAATAGCTCATTATTTTAATAGTTGTATAAGCCCCTATGTAAATCATGTAAGCAAACATGAAATATTTTTTTTAGAAGAAAAATTTATAAGTAATTCTTTTCACAATTTTGCAATTGCTAGACTGGGAGATGAACTTGAGCCCTTATGCTTTGCAAAAGATAAAACTATAGAAGCTTTTAAACATAAGTATGAAAATATTTTTGGTATAATGTGGCATATCGAAAGAGAAGATGGATTAAACAATGTTCAAATTTTAAAAGAATGGCTTGATTTGATTAAGGAAGAAAAATGAAAGCAATTATTTTAGCGGCAGGTTTTGGATCAAGGCTAATGCCTTTAACAAAAAATCAACCAAAATGTATGGTTGAATATAAAAATAAAAAAATAATAGATTATGAAATTCAAGCCTTAAAAGAAAACAATATCGATGAAATATGTGTAGTAGGTGGATATTTATTTGATGTTTTAAGGACTTATATAAATCAAAGTTATGATTTAGTAACATTTTATAAAAATGAAAACTATGATAAAACAAATATGGTGCAAACTTTATTTTGCGCTAGAGATTTTTTACAAAAATGCATCGAAGATAAACAAGATTTAATCATCTCTTATGCTGATATAGTTTATTTTAAGAATAGCATAGAAAAATTAAAAGAAGCAAAAGAAGATTTTGCTGTTATTGTGGATAAAGATTGGAAAGAACTATGGGAAAAACGATTTGAAAATCCACTTGATGATGCTGAAACTTTAAAATTAAAAGATGGTTTTATTGTAGAGCTTGGCAAAAAAGCTAAAACTTATGATGAAATTCAAGGTCAATATACAGGCTTATTTAAGTTTTCATATCTTTTTCTAAAGGAGGTTATAAAAACTTACGATAGTCTTGATAAGAATTTGACTTATGATGGAAAAGATTTTAAGAATATGTACATGACAAGTTTTTTACAAATTTTAATTGACAAATACAAAAATGCAAAAGCTGTGGAAATCAAAGGTAATTGGTGTGAGATTGATTTTATGAGTGATTTGGAAATCAATCCTATAAAAAATCAATAGGATCTATATCTACACTAACATTTTTAAAATTTAAAGCATATTCTTGTATCTTAATTAAGACCTTATAAAAATCACTACGAAGCAATATATAAAAACGATATTGTCCTTTTAGCATTTCTATGCTGCAAGCTCCATATCCTATGATTTCAACTTTTAAAGTGCCACTAATCTGATCAACTAATTTCTGACATAAATTTTGAGCCTGCTTTTGTTCTTTATCTTCGATGACAATTCTCAAAAGACGCTTAAAAGGAGGATAAAGATCTTTTCTGTTTTCTAATTCATCTTGCAAAAAGCTATCATAATCCTCTATATATCTTTCAAAGAAATTCCTATTTTTAGTTTGCAAAAGTACCCTTCCCTCACCTTTGCGCCCTGCTCTTCCTGCTACTTGCATAGCCAAAGCTAAAGTTTCTTCACTTGCCTTAAAATTAGGTCGAAATAGATACTCATCAAGCCCCAAGATAACACTCAAATCCACACTATGATAATCATGTCCTTTAGCAAGCATAGAAGTTCCTATAAGTATATCGATCTTATTTTCATTAAAATCTTTCAAAACAGCATTAAGCTTTCGAATACTCGTAATCTCATCGCTGTCAAATTTGGCTATCCTTGCTAGAGGTAAAGCTTCTTGCAAAAGCTCTTGCAATTCTGCCGTGCCCATCTTCCTAGCCTCTAGCATTGCACCTTGACAGCTAGGACAATTTTGCTCTATTAAAGAAGTATAATTACAATAATGACACTTTAAAACATTTCTTTTTTTATGCAAACTCATAGCAATAGAACAAAAAGGACATTTTATAGTTTGCCCACAATCTTTACATACAATTTGTCTAAAATTAGCCCTAGCAGGTAAGAAAATGATAGCTTGCTTTTGATTTTCCAAGCTTTTTTTCAACTCACCTAAAAGCATAGGAGTTATGTCTAGTTCATTTTCATCATATAAAAAATGTTTTTTGCTTTCAAAAAAAGTACCCTTAAGCCTAAAACTCTTTTGCTTATAAAAACTCGTTAAAGAAGGAGTAGCTGAGCCCAAAAGCACTTTGATATCAAATTTCGAGCCTAAAAAAAGCGCTAAATCTCTAGCATTAATATAGGGTTGATTAGACGCTTTGTAAGAATTATCATGCTCTTCATCCACTATAATAAGCCCTAAATTTACAAAAGGTAAAAATAAAGCCGATCTTGCTCCTGCGACCAAAAGTGCTTCACCCTTGCAAAAACGCTCTAAATTTTCTTGCTTTTTTTTCTTTGAAATTTTAGAATGCCATAGAAAAAATTTATCTTTAAAATACACCTCTAAGCGCTTTTGCATCTGTGGAGTAAGAGAAATTTCTGGCATTAAAAGTAAAACTTGTTTTCCTTGCTCTAAATATTGTTTTATTAAGCAAATATAAATTTCAGTTTTTCCACTACCTGTATCTGCAAAAAGCAAAGAAGTGGGATTAGCTTTTATAAATTCCAAAGCTTCTTTTTGTTTTTGGCTTAATTTGGGTTCATTTTCTATTTTAATCAGATCACAAGTGTAAGTTTGATAAGTAGAAAAAAGTCCTAATACAAAACCTAGCTTTGAAGAATAATAATACGAAATAAATTTCGCCAATTCAAATTGTACACAGCTTAATGAAAAAGATGTAATTTCTTTAATCTCTTTTGTCTGAAATTCGGGCTTTTGGCATTCTTTCAATACTAAAGCTCTAAGATTTTTTTTATTTTTTAAATCAATAATCACCTCTCTTAAAGCTGGAATTTCTTCCTTACTATGAAAGGTTAAATTTTGCAAATAAAATCCAAAAACCGCTAATTCATAATATCTCATAATAATTCTTTACAATATTTTTCACTCAAACATTCTAAAATAGCAAAATCAGCATTATAAAAAAAATCAACCCATTCTTTTGTATTTAAAAAAAATCTATATCGATTGGGTGCTGTTTTCATCCAAGCATTAAAACTAGAATAAATAGGTGTATGAAGCAAAGAATAGGTGCAATTTTGACTAGTTTGGCAGTAAAAAAGTTTTTCTTTTTGAGTGTTGATTTTTGCTTCATCAAGATTAGGAGAAAAAGAACTGATTTGTTTGAGTTCAACTTGAGTACGCATAAGGGATAGGGCTGAATTTAGCATTTCATAATCTATTTTCAATTTTAATAATTTCGCATCGTTTTTATTTTGATTGGCAAAAGAGAAGCTTAAACTTGCCAATATCCCCAAAATCAATATCACAAAAACAAGCTCTAAGAGAGTAAAAGCCTTTTTCATTTTACAGGGAGTTCTTCATTGATCGCTTTTATAAGTTTTTTAAGTTCTCTTTCTAAGATATAATTCTCATAGCTTTTTTTTACAAAAGCATCGACGAAACGCTTTAATTCTATTTTTTTAGTCCCACCAGAAATAAGAGCGATATCATCTTCTAAAAAATTTGCAAATTCTCCACTGCATTTAACAATGAAATCCTTTGCAGAAACATTGATAATAACTTGTTTTAAATTATCACTTGCCAAGTACAGCCTCTATTTTTTTGAAAATATCTTCACTTTCTATATTGCGAGACTTAAGCTCTTCTTCCAAACGCATGATTTGATTACTCTTTGCTTCATTTTGCGCTTTTACGCTTACAAGTTCGTTTCTTAAATTTTCATTTGCTTCGCACACTTCGTTGTATTTTTCAATCAACTCATTGACTTTATCTGACATTGTGTTAATAATTTTTTCATCAAACATAAATTTGCCTTCTGCTATAGAAATTTAAAATAAAAATATTTTTTGTAATTGTAGCAAAAAAAAATTTAAATTTAGGTTTTTTATAGTCAATTAATTTTTAATTAAAGCATTTTCTTTTAGAATTTTTCTAAAAAACTTTCAAAAAGTGGGAAAATGTTAGAACTTACAAGCGATTTTAAACCAAGTCCTGATCAAGAACAAGCAATACAAGGTATTGTCAAAAGCATAAAAAAAGGTAATAAATATCAAACCCTACTCGGCGTAACAGGAAGCGGAAAGACTTTTACCATGGCAAATGTCATAAAAGAACTCAATATGCCAACCCTTATCATGAGTCATAACAAAAGCCTTTGCGCCCAGCTTTATAGCGAATTTAAAGGTTTTTTTTCTAAGAACCATGTGGAATATTTTATTTCTTATTATGATTATTATCAGCCTGAAGCTTATATACCGCGCACCGATGTTTTTATAGAAAAAGATAGCTCCACAAATGAGGATCTAGAACGCTTAAGACTTAGCGCAACTGCTTCGCTTTTAAGCTATGAGGATGTGGTTTGTATCGCTAGTGTCTCGGCTAATTATGGACTTGGAAATCCAAATGAATACATAGGAATGGTTTTAATCTTTGAACTAGACATGCAAATTTCACAAAAAGAACTTTTAAAGAAACTTGTAGACATGGGTTATAAAAGAAATGATAATTTCTTTGATCGTGCTGATTTTCGCGTACAAGGTGATATTATAGATATTTATCCTGCTTATTACGAAGATGAAGTAGTAAGACTTGAATTTTTTGGTGATGAACTGGATGCAATGTATCATTATAATGTTTTAGAAAATAAAAAAGGCAAAGATTTAAAACGCTTCATACTTTATCCTACAAGTCAATTTAGTGTAGGAGAAACTAGATTAAAGCAAGCTATTAAAGATATAAAGATAGAACTTAATGAGCGTTTGGCGCAATTTGAACATGAAAACAAGCTTGTAGAATACCAACGCCTTAAACAACGCGTTGAATTTGATCTTGAAATGCTTACAAGCACAGGGATGTGCAAAGGCGTTGAAAATTATGCTAGACATTTAACAGGGCTTAAAGAAGGCGATACGCCTTATACACTTTTTGATTATTTTGCGATTAAAAATAGGAAATTTCTTGTTATAGTCGATGAAAGCCATGTTTCTTTACCACAATTTAGAGGTATGTTTGCAGGAGATAGAAGCAGAAAACAAACCTTGGTAGATTATGGTTTTCGTCTTCCATCAGCTCTTGATAATCGTCCTTTAATGTTTGATGAATTTATCCATAAAGATTGTCAGTTTCTTTTTGTTTCAGCCACCCCTGCCCCGCTTGAGCTTGAACTTAGTAAGGAAAATATCTTTCATCAAATTATGCGTCCAACAGGATTACTTGATCCTTTGATAGAACTTAAAGATAGCGATAATCAAGTTGAAATTTTATTTGATGAAGCCAAAAAAGTTATACAAAGAAACGAACGCGTTTTAGTTACTGTGTTGACTAAAAAACTAGCTGAAGAGCTTACAAGGTATTATTTAGAACTTGGTATTAAAGTAAAATACATGCATTCAGATATTGATGCAATAGAACGCAATGAAATCATAAGAGGCTTAAGAAGCGGTGCTTTTGATATGTTAATAGGTATAAATTTACTTAGAGAAGGACTTGATTTGCCTGAGGTTTCGCTTATTGCCATTATGGACGCAGATAAGGAGGGTTTTTTAAGAAGCACTACAAGTTTAATCCAAACCATGGGAAGAGCTGCTAGAAATGTCAATGGTAAAGTTTTACTCTTTTGCAAAAAGATTACAAAATCCATGCAAGAAGCTATGGATACTACAAATGAGCGTCGCAAACTTCAAGAAGCTTACAATCAAAAACATAACATCACCCCAACTTCAGTCAAGCGACACATCGAAGAAAGTTTAAAAAATGAAGAAAACTTAGGAGAAATTTATCGCAAAGGTAAAAAATTTGAAAAAATGCCTGCTAATGAAAGAGCTAAAATCGTAAAAGAGCTTCGTAAACAAATGCTTGAAGCTGCTAAAGCGCTCGAATTTGAAAAAGCAGCGACTTTAAGAGATGAGATCAATAAATTAAAAGATTTATAGTATTTTTATTTTGCAGGAAAAATCCTGCAAAATATTAAAGATATCCTGCTGCTAAAGCTAAGAAATATCCCGCAACACAAGAACTAATCACACCTATAAGACCTGGTAAAATAAAACTATGATTGATAACAAATTTACCTATATGAGTCGTACCCGATCTATCAAATTGTATAGTCGCTAAGTCACTTGGATAAGTTGGTAAAATATAATACCCATAGCAAGCTGCCGCAAAAGCCACAATCACACCTGGTTCAACACCTATTCCTAAGGCCAAAGGAACAAAAGCTGCAATAGCTGCTGCTTGAGAGTTTACAAATTTTGAAATAAGTAAAAGCATGATTGCATAAGTCCAAGGATAATCTACAACTACATCTCCAAGAGCTTTTTTCATCATAGGAGTATGAACAGCAAACATAGTATCAGCCATCCAAGAAATTCCAAAAACTGCAACAAGAGCTATCATACCGGATTTAAAAATCTCATTTGAGCCGATTTTTTTTACATCTGTTTTAGTAAAGATAATAATCAAAGAACCTGCTAAAAGCATGAACATTTGAATCACTGAAACCATAGATAAAATATCCATTTTAGGATTGCCTAAAGCATCTACTTGAGGAATACCATTTTTTACAACTTGTCCCCAATTTGGGCGTAAAGAATCAAATATACCTAATAAAGCCACTAAAGCAATAGCTCCTAAGAAAATCCACATTGCAATCCAATTGCTTTTTGGAAGTTGAACACCTAAAAGTGTTTTAGAATCACCATAAACATATTTTTTAAATTCAGGATCTTTAAGTTTTTCTTGAAAAACCTCATCTTTATCCAAATCTTTTCCTCTAAACCAAGAAAAAATTCCCACACATAAAACACCAAAAAGCGTACTAGGTATAGTAATTTGAAGAAGATTGATATAGCCATCAAAACCTGCTAATTTATGTTCTGCATTTAAAAGCAAAGCTGTTAAACTCACAACTGCAACAGAAACAGGACTTGCAATAATACCCATTTGTGAAGATATAGAAGCTGCTGCCATAGGGCGTTCTGGACGAATTCCATTTTTAATCGCTATGTCATAAATAATAGGCATAATAGTATAAACCACATGTCCTGTCCCACAAAGTATGGTTAAAAAGCAAGTTACAAAGGGAGCTAAAATGGTTAAGAATTTAGGATTGCGTCTTAAAATTCTTTCAGCTATTTGAAGCATTACATCAAGACCGCCACTTGCTTGTAAAGTCGCACTTGCAACAACCACAGCTAAGATAGTAAGCATTACATCTATAGCGGGCTTTCCAGGTTTTATATGAAAAGCAAAAACAAGCATTAAAATACCTATACCACCGAGTAAGCCAAGAGCTATACCACCTTTTTTTGCACCGTAAAAAAGACAAATTAAAACAATGATGATTTGTATCAAAAACTGAATACTCTCATCTAGACTGGTTAAAAAGTCCATTTTAACTCCTTTTATGGAATAAATTTAAAAATTATTGTGATTATAGCACAATTTTAAATAAAAAAAACATATAGTTAAAATAATATACCAATAAATATTAAAATATACATTAAAATAACATTCATACAAATTCAGTGTATTTTTATATTTTTGATTTGCAAGATTAAAGAAATGATAAATTTAAGCATTATCCTTCAAGTTCATATAATTTTTTTCTATCCGTTGAACTTGGTATATTTAAGTGTTTGCGATATTTAGTAATAGTGCGTCGTCCTATATCGACTTTAAATTCTTTTTTAATCAACTCTAGGATTTTACTATCACTTAAAGGTTTTGAGCGATTTTCATTTTTAACCAAATTTGCAACAAAATCCTTAACGCCCACATTTGAAGTCTCGCCCTCTTCATCAAGTGCAAAAGCAAAAAAATCACGCAAAGGGATAAGCCCTCTATCACAACTTAGGTATTTATTTGCCACTGCTCTTGAAATAGTTGAAGCATTGCGCTCTAAATCAAGAGCTAAGTCTTTAAAAGTCATAGGTTTAATATCCTTACCCATGAAAAAATCGTATTGGTATTCTACTATCATGAGTCCTATTTTATAAAGCGTTGCTTTTCTCATCATTAAAGCATCAACTAAATTTTTTGCTTCTTTGATGTAGTGATTTAAGTATTCGTGAGTTAAACCATCAGTTTCAATGGAAATTTCAGGATAATAATCATCATTGATTTTTACCTTGATTTCATTATTTTCCCTATAAACAAAGATATCGGGTATAATAACACGAGAATCTTCAAAATACTCCAAAAAAGGCGGTATGCTAAAACGCTTAAAAATCGCTAATGCTTCCTTATATAAAGGCTCTTTAGTGTAATTTTGTATATTTTCAAAATCCTGAATAAGCATTTTACAAAAATCATAAAGCTCTGCATCAAGTTCTATATTTTCTAGCGCAAATAAAAAAGCTTCTTTATAATCTTTTGCTCCCACTCCCACAGGATCAAGAAATTTAAATCTTGCTCTTATGCGCTCTAATTCATTTATATCATAATCTTTTAAAATTTCTTCATCGTATTCAAAATATCCCTCATGATTTAAACATTCTACGATTTTGCCTGCAAGTTCTTGAGATTTACTTGTAGGAAAAAGAGGGGGTATAATCTGTTCATTAAGAAGTTCATATACGCTTTTTGTGGCAAGACCTTTATTATCCACAAATGCCGAATTTGCGTTGCGTTTATAAAAAGAATCAAAATAATTTTTATTATGCTCGTGTGTTTGAATGGGTTCTTGAACGCTTAAAAAAGGGTTTTCTTCTGCGAATTTGTCTAAATTTTCTTTTAAATCTTCTATATTTGCTTGTAATATAGGCAACCACGAACGCAGAGTTTGAGAAATCTTAGTTTTAGGAGCCTGGGTAGTCTTTTGCCTTAACATCAATCAAGGAGTTTAAACTCCGCTCCTAAATAATATTTTTTAACATCTTTATTATTTGCTATTTCTTCAGCATTTCCACTTGCAAGTAAAGAGCCTGATCTTATTACATAAGCTCTATCGCAAATTGCTAAAGTTTCGCGAACATTATGATCAGTAATTAAAATTCCAATATCAAGCTTTTTAAGTTCATTGATAAGACTTTGAATTTCAGCCACTGCAATAGGATCCACCCCCGCAAAAGGCTCATCAAGAAGCAAAAATTTAGGCTCACACATCAAAGATCTTGCAATTTCACATCGTCTTCTTTCTCCACCGCTTAAGCTTAAGCCTTTTCTTAAGCGAATAGGTTCTATACTTAAAAGCTCGAGCATTTGCTCCACTTTTTCATGTAAAATTTTCTTATCCTTGTAAAAAATTTGAGCAGCTAAAAGCAAATTATCTTCAACGCTTAAATCCTTAAAAATACTACTTTCTTGAGGTAAATAACCTATCCCTGATCTAGCTCTTTTGTTTAAAGGATCTTTTGTCACATCTAAACCATCTAAAAGCACTTTTCCACTACTTGGAGATATTAGTCCACATATCATATAAAATGTAGTTGTTTTTCCTGCTCCATTAGGCCCTAAAAGTCCCACAACCTCACCACTATTTAATTCTAAGGATATGCCTTGGATAATCTTTGTTTTTTTAATAATTTTTTCTAAATTTACAATTTCTAGTTTACTCATAAATTACATACTTTCTTTTATCATCTTCTACACTGATTTTTATTTCCAAGCTAGGAATTCCAAGTTTTAGCAAAGCTTTTTTTAAATTCTCATCTCCCCATTCAACCAAATGTAAACCCTCTTCAAAAAAATTCTCAAACAAACCATTTTTTAAAAGTCCTTCTAAACCCTCTTGATATATATCATAATGATAAATACATATATCTTGATTTTCATATTTTTGCATGATAGAAAAGGTGGGAGAATCTACTTTCTCATCTAAATTTAAAAAACTAACCCAAGCTTGCACTAGGCTTGTTTTACCACTAGCTAATTCTCCTTGTAATAAAACAACACCTTGTTTTGGTAAAGTTTGAAGCATGGTATTGAGTTCATTTTTAGCTAGAATAAATTCTTTCATAACTTCACCACATATTCACTTTGTGCATTTTTTGGAATATTTTTAGTAGTGGGCAAAGCTAAAACCTTATATTCTTGCGTATAATCAGTAAAATGCAAACTGATAATATCTCCTACCTTAACCTCTTTGCTCGCCTTTACTATCACTCCATTAATCCCCACTACACCACTTCTACACATATCTTCAGAAATAGCTCTTCTTTTAGTAATATTAACCGCATTTAAAAATTTATCTACTCTCATAATGGAATTTTACCAAAAAAATTAAATTTTTGAAACCCATTTTGCTTTGACTAACTTTTCTTCATCAATTTAAAAACTTTTCTTTAATGAATTTTAGATACAATTTGACAATTAAATCAATATTGACAAAGGATACTCTATGAAAAATGAAGTAAAAAAAGTCGTTTTGGCATATTCTGGCGGACTTGATACAAGTATTATTTTAAAATGGCTTCAAGATGAATACAAATGCGAAGTAGTAACTTTTACAGCAGATATTGGACAGGGCGAAGAGCTCGAACCTGCTAGAAAAAAAGCTCTTTCATTAGGGATTAAAGAAGAAAATGTTTTCATTAAAGATTTAAGAGAAGAATTTGTTAAAGATTATGTATTTCCTATGTTTAGAGCCAATACTATTTATGAGGGTGAATACTTACTTGGAACTAGCATAGCAAGACCTTTGATTGCAAAAACTCAAGCACAAATTGCCCTGCAAACAGGAGCTGATGCGGTAAGTCATGGGGCTACGGGAAAAGGAAATGATCAGGTGCGTTTTGAATTAGGTTATTTAGCCTTTAATCCTGACTTAAAAATCATTGCTCCTTGGCGTGAATGGGATTTAAATAGCCGCGAAAAACTCTTAGCTTATGCTCAAAAACATGGTATTGATATTTCTAAGAAAAAAGGGAAATCTCCTTATTCTATGGATGCAAATTTGCTTCATATTTCTTATGAAGGACTTGTTTTAGAAGATCCTGCACACGCACCTGAAGAGGATATGTGGAGATGGAGTAAAAGTCCAAAAGAAGCACCGAATGAAAGTGAGATTATAGAACTTGATTTTCAAAAGGGAGATTTAGTTGCCATCAATGGAGAGCATTTAAGCCCTGCTGGGCTTTTAAGCAAGCTTAATGAGCTTGGTGCAAAACATGGCATAGGACGCCTTGATATAGTAGAAAATCGCTATGTAGGAATGAAAAGTCGTGGCTGCTATGAAACACCAGGAGGAACTATACTCTTAAAAGCACACCGTGCAATTGAAAGCATCACACTAGATAGAGAAGCTGCGCATTTAAAAGATGAACTTATGCCAAAATATGCAAGTTTGATTTATAATGGTTATTGGTTCTCGCCTGAAAGAATGATGCTTCAAGCTCTAATCGACGAATCTCAAAAACATGCCAATGGTAGAGTAAAACTTGAACTTTACAAAGGTAATGTAATGGTTATAGGCCGAGAAAGTGCTAATGATAGTTTATTTAATGCAGCTTATTGTACCTTTGAAGAAGATGAAGTGTATAATCAAAAAGACGCAGCAGGCTTTATTAAACTGAATGCTTTGCGTTTTATTATTGCAGGAAAAAACGGAAGAAAATTTTAAACAAGGATTAAAAAATGAAAGTATTATTAATCAAAGATGTTAAAGCTCTTGGAAAAGCAGGCGAAATCAAAGAAGTAAAAGATGGTTATGGTCAAAATTTTCTCATTGCTAAAGGCTTTGCTAAGGCAGCAACAAATGAAGTTTTAAGAAAATACGAAAGTGATAAGAAAAAAGAAGCGGAGAATTTACGCTTTGAACTTGCAAATTTAGAAAAACTAAAAGAAGAACTTAGCAAAGTTACACTTGAAATTTCAAAGCCTGTAGGAGCTAATGGAAGCTTGTTTGGTGGGGTAACTAAAGATGAAATCGCTCATGCTTTAAAAGAACAAAGCCATATAGAAATCGATAAAAAAAGCTTAGAATGCGATACCTTAAAAAGCCTTGGAACTCACGAAGTTAGCGTAAAACTTGGACACGCAATCCATGCTAAATTTAACATAAATATAAAGGCAGAATAATGTTTCACGCAACAACGATTTTAGCTTACAAAGGTAAAAATAAATCCGTAATTGGCGGAGATGGACAAGTAAGCTTTGGAAATACGGTGCTAAAAGGCAATGCTGTAAAGATTAGAAAACTCAACAACGGCAAAGTTTTAGCAGGTTTTGCAGGATCCACAGCTGATGCTTTTAATCTTTTTGATATGTTTGAAAACCTACTTCAAAGCTCTAAGGGTGATCTTTTAAAGGCAGCGATTGATTTTTCTAAAGAATGGCGAAAAGATAAATATCTAAGAAAACTTGAGGCTATGATGCTAGTGCTTGATAGAAATCATATTTTCTTACTTTCAGGTACAGGCGATGTAGTTGAACCTGAAGATGGACAAATCGCAGCTATAGGAAGTGGTGGAAACTATGCACTTTCAGCTGCCAGAGCTTTGGCAAAACATGCAAATTTGGATGAAGAAGAACTAGTCAAATCAAGTCTTCAAATCGCGGGTGAAATTTGCATTTATACCAATACCAATATAAAAACTTATGTAATTGAGGATGAAAAATGAATTTAACTCCTAAAGAAATCGTTAAATTTTTAGATGATTATATCATAGGACAAAAAAAAGCTAAAAAAATTATAGCAATAGCCCTAAGAAACCGCTACCGAAGAATGCAGCTTAGCCCTGAACTCCAAGATGATATAGTGCCAAAAAATATCCTTATGATAGGATCAACGGGTGTGGGTAAGACTGAAATTGCAAGGCGTTTGGCTAAGATGATGGGCTTTCCTTTTATTAAAATCGAAGCGAGTAAATACACAGAGGTAGGCTTTGTAGGTCGTGATGTAGAAAGCATGGTAAGAGATCTTGCAAATGCAGCTTTAAATTTGGTAAAAAATGAACAAAGAGAAAAAAATAAAGATAAAATCGATGAATTTATAGAAAATAAAATTTTAGAAAAACTTCTTCCCCCTTTACCTAAAGGCATCAGTGATGAAAAACAAGAAGAATATAAAAATAGCCTTGAAAAAATGAGGACAAAACTTAGAAATGGGGATTTAGATGAAAGCGTGATAGAGATAGAAATTTCACAAAACATGTTTGATACAAATCCTAATTTACCGCCTGAAATGGGAGCAATGCAAGATATAGTTAAGGTTATAGGCGTTGGCAGTAAAAAAGTCAAAAAAGAAATGAAAATCAAAGACGCTAAAAATGCTTTAAAAAACGAAGCAGGAGAAAAAATCCTAGATCAAGAAAGTATCAAAAGTGAAGCCTTAAAAAGAGCGGAAAATGAAGGGATTATTTTTATAGATGAGATTGATAAAATTGCGGTTTCAAGTGGAAATTCAAATCGCCAAGATCCAAGCAAAGAGGGTGTTCAAAGAGATTTACTTCCTATAGTTGAAGGCTCAAGCGTACAAACAAAGATCGGCACTTTAAAAACCGATCATATCCTTTTTATCGCAGCAGGAGCTTTCCATCTTAGCAAACCAAGCGATTTAATCCCTGAACTTCAAGGTCGTTTTCCTTTAAGAGTAGAGCTAGATAGTCTTGATGATAAAGCACTTTATGAAATTCTAACACGCCCTAAAAATTCACTTTTAAAACAATATGAACAGCTTTTAAAAACTGAGAATTTAGAACTTGAATTTGATGATGAAGCGATTAAAGAGATTGCAAAAATTGCTTCTAAAGCCAATGAAGAAATGCAAGATATAGGTGCTAGACGCTTGCATACAGTTATAGAAAAATTGCTTGAAGATTTAAGCTTTGAAGCAGATGAGTATGCGGGTAAAAAATTCGTAGTTGATAAAAAAATGGTGGAAGAAAAACTTGGAGATATTATAGAAAATAAAGATCTTGCAAGGTATATTTTGTGAAAAGTGGCTTTGTTAGCATCATAGGGCGTACCAATGCGGGAAAAAGCACTTTAATTAATTCCTTGCTAGAAGAAAAAATCGCCCTAGTTTCTCACAAACAAAATGCCACAAGGCGTAAAATCAAAGCTATAGTCATGAATGGTGAAGATCAGATCATCTTTATAGATACACCTGGTCTTCATGAAAGCAAAGCAACGCTTAATCAATTTCTTATCCAAAGCGCTATAAAATCTATGGGTGATTGCGATGTTATCTTGTTTGTTGCTAGTATTTTTGATAGTGTAAAAGATTATGAAAATTTCCTAAGCTTAAACCCTAAAGTTCCTCATATCATCGTTCTTAACAAAGTAGATCTAGCTGATAATGGCACACTTTTAAAAAAACTCAATGAATATGCAAAATTTAGCAAGTATTTTAAAGCTATCTTGCCCTATTCTTGCAAGAAAAAAAACTACCAAAAACCACTGCTAAATGAGTTGTGCAAGCTCTTACCTGAACATGAGTATTTTTATGATAGTGAATTTTTAACACCTAGTTCTCAAAAAGATATTTTTAGAGAATTTATACTTGAAAGTATTTATGAAAATTTAAGCGAAGAATTGCCTTATTCTTGTGAAATTATGATAAAAAATACCAAAGAAACATCCAATCTTTTTATCATTGATGCGCAAATTATCACCGATACAAATTCCCATAAAGCCATGCTTATAGGAAAAGATGGAACGACGCTTAAAAGAATAGGAAAAGATGCGAGATTTAAAATTTCAAAACTCATTCAAAACAAAGTACTCTTAAAGCTTTTTGTCATTGTAAAGAAAAATTGGCAAAAAGATGAAATTTTTCTTAAAAAAATTCTAAATTATGAAGAATAAAGCTCATTTTATAAGTTTTGAAAATCTTATCTACAAACAAAAAAATGGCAATTTTGAAGAAGATGACCTTTTTAAAGAGCTAACAAAAGAATGCGATCTTCAAAATCCTTTTGAATATCAATTGGCTTTTTTAAAACAAGATCAAATTTATCATTGTTTTTTAGCACGGGTTGCAAAACTACCCAAAACTCAATTTTGTTTTCCCCAACCCCTCGTCTTTCAAAGCTTATTTTTGGAAAATAAAATCAAAGAAGAGAATTTTTGTATCTTGGAAATAAAACCGCAAAAAGTATTTTTATGTTTTTACGAGCAAGGTAAATTTAAAACTTTTAAAACACTCGATTTTTGTGATAATATAGAAGAATTTATAAACAAAAGCCGTATTTTAGAGCTTTTACAACACTATGAAAGTAAAATACTGCTAAGCACAAAAGCTCATGAAATTTTCAATCTTATAAGTGCAAAAGCAAAACTTCCTTTTAAAATGATTCAAGAAGATAAAATCGCACTTTCAAAACATAGCATTCACCATCTTGATAAAAATGCTAATTTTATCAAACACTATAAAAAATATCTTCCTTGGTATTTTAAATTTATTTTCTTATTTGCTCTAAGTTTTATAATCAGTATTGTAGTTTTATCATTAATTGACTTTGCGCAATACCAAAATGCCAAAACAACACATATACAAAATGAAATTTCACAAAATAAAATCTATGAAATTCAAGAAAAACAAAGCCAAAAACTTAAGGCCAATATAGAACAACTTCAATTAGAAATTCAAACTCAAAATCTTTTATTAGAAAAATACTCTGAACAATTATCTAAAATTACGCAAAATTTTAAAGCGGATAAAAATACAATTTTGATTTTAACAAAGGCTATTGCATGGCTAAATGATCATTCTTTAAGAATTTCTAATCTCATGATAGATAAAACCCTTATCACTATAAAATTTAGCAACGAAGAGGATTTTAATAAAGCACTTCAATTTACAAGTCCCCAATTTAGTCTTATCTCACAAGATAAATCCTTGCACGAAATCACTTTAAGAGCATTATAATGAATCAAATTGAGCAATTTTTAGAAAATCTAAGTTCTAGGGAGAAAATTTTAATATATCTTACAACCATACTCCTAGCAATATTACTCTCTTTTCATTTTTACCATTCTTACTTAAAAAGCTTTTTTAATCATGAATTTTTCATTCAAAGTAATGATATGGATAAAATAATCACGACAAATCAAGATTTAAACCAACAAATAAAACAACTTGAAAAAGAGCTTGTTTTTATCCAAGATAAAATAAAAAGTTATGAAAACTATCTTAATGTTTTTAATAAAAACCATGAAACATACATTAAAAATTTGCAAAATCTAGCTCTTGAAAATAATCTTTGGATCTCTAATATAGAGTGGTTGCAATCAGAAGAAAATTCTTATCGTAAAATTTCACTCAATATTTTTGGTGATTTTAGTCCAATACTTTCCTTTATGAAACAATTAGAAAATTCAGACTTGCACTATCAAATTCACAAATTTGAAATTGACAATACAACAAGTTTAAATCTTCATTTAAAACTAACGCTTTCTTTTATTTCCCTAGCAAAACTAAAATAAATACTATAGCTTTTTATCTATAAAGGCTATAATGTTATTTTGATAAAAAGATTTATAAAATAATGCAAATTTAAAAGGAAAAAAATGAATATTCGTAAAATAAGAGTTGAAAAAATCAGACAATTTATGATAAAAGAAAAACTTGACGCTTATTTGATCCTAAGTGCTGATCCGCATTTAAATGAGTATTTGCCTAGCTTTTATCAAAGCAGAGCTTTTGTAAGTGGCTTTAAGGGCTCTGCTGGAAGCTTAATCATCACTTCTCAAGATGCTTTTTTATGGACAGATGGAAGGTATTGGATTCAAGCACAAAAGGAATTAGAAGGTAGTGGCATACTTTTACAAAAACAAGATGCAAATAATACCTTTTTAAAATGGCTAAAAGAAAATTTAAATGAGGAGCAAAATTTAGGTATAGATTTTTCAGTTTTATCCTTATCTTTACAAAAAGAAATACAAAAAAACTGCAAAGCCGAGCTAAAAAATATCGATTTAATCAGCCTCATTTGGGAAGATCGTCCTGCGTTACCTAAAAATAAGGTTTATGAACATGAATTAGAATATTGCTCCTATTCTAGAAAAGAAAAACTATTATTAGTGCGTGAAAAAATGAACAAACTACAAGCAAAAAATCATCTTATTTCCAGTCTTGATGATATAGCATGGATTACTAATTTAAGAGGAAATGATGTATGCTATAATCCTATATTTTTAAGTCATTTACTAATCTTGGAAGGAAAGGCTTTGCTTTTTATAGATAGGGAAAAAATTGACTTTGAACTTGAAAAAAAATTAAATTTAGATGGAATTTGTCTTAAGGAATATAATAAAATTCAAGATGAGCTTAAAAAACTCCAAAATACAAATTTACTCATTGAGCCTTCAAAAACAACTACTTTACTCATTGAAATTTTAGATAAAAGCGTTGAAATTTTAGAAGAGATCAATCCTAGCACCCATTTAAAAGCTATCAAGACAGATAAGGAAATCGCACATATACAAAATGCCATGATAGAAGATGGAGTGGCTTTATGTAAATTTTTTACTTGGCTTGAAGAAAATATCAAAAATAATACACAAATCAGCGAGCTTGATATCGATACTAAAATCACTGAATTTAGATCTCAAAGTCCTTATTATATTAGCAATAGTTTTTCTACCATAGCAGGATTTAACGCTAATGCAGCTTTACCGCATTATAAAGCCGAAAAAGAAAGCTTTTCTTATATCCAAAAAAATGGATTATTGCTTATAGATTCGGGTGGGCAATATAAAAATGGCACCACGGATATTACTAGAGTTGTAGCTATAGGTGAGTTAAACGAGGAACAAATTCATGATTATACCCTAGTTTTAAAAGCACACATAGCCATAGCAAGTACTATTTTTCCAAAAGATATTGCCATGCCTTTGCTTGATGCTATCACAAGAGCTCCTTTGTGGCAAGAACAGCTTGATTATACACACGGCACTGGTCATGGGGTGGGTTATTTTTTAAATGTTCACGAAGGTCCGCAAACTCTTTCTTATTTTAGCCCTGTGCTTGAAAAAACAAAGGCTAAAGAAGGTATGTTAACTTCTATAGAACCTGGAATTTATAGAACAGGAAAATGGGGTATTAGGCTTGAAAATTTGGTTGTTAATGCAAAAATAGAAAATCCCAAAAACAAAGATTTTGGTGAATTTTTATATTTTAAACCCTTAACGCTTTGCCCTTTTGAAATCAGTTGTATCGATAAAACCTTATTAGATGCCAAAGAAAAAGCGTGGATTAATACTTATCATAAAGAAGTTTATGAAAAACTCTCTCCTAAGCTTCATGATAATTTAAAAGCTTTAAAATGGCTCAAAGAAAGAACTAAAGCGGTTTAACAAAAAGAAATCTTAGAAAAATAATATTTTTTCTAGTTCTTTTTTAGGCTATTAGCTTTATTTTCCGGTTTAAAATATCCAAGTTCTATCATTTTTTGATAGATCTTTGCTGTAGCAACACCTGAGCTTATCGTTCTTCCACCATGTTCTACTAAAACAGTAACCACATAACGCGGTTTAGAATAAGGTGCATAAGAAGTTACCCAAGCGTGCGATCTTGTATAATATCTAAGTTGCTTTTCATCAACCCTATTTTTATCAGCTTGAGAAAAACCCACCACCTGTGCAGTTCCTGTTTTAGCAGCAACTTTTACTTCTAAATTGCGCAAATAATGATAAGAAGTACCTCCTTGCTCATTAGCAACCGCATACATCGCATCTCTTATATAGGGGAGTTGACTTTTTTCAAAAAGGGTGAAAATTTCATTACTATCTTGCGCTTTATCTTCTGTGATAGTATTGTTATTTTCTACACTTTTTAGAAAGTGAGGTACAACTTCAGCACCTTTTGCAATTTGAGCTGTATATCTAGCAATCTGCATAGGTGTAGCCAAGAAATTTCCTTGCCCTATGGAAGTATTTAAGGTATCACCTTGAAACCAAGCTTGTTTATATCTTTGCATTTTCCATTCTCTACTTGGCAAAATTCCCACAAATTCATTAGGTAAATCCACACCGGTTTTAGCTCCAAAGCCTATGCGTGATAAAGTACGACTTATTTGATCTATACCCACTTGCAAACTTCCATCGTAAAAATAAACATCACAACTTGCTTTTATCGCATGTTTTAAATCTACAGCTCCATGCCCTGCTCTATTCCAACAACGAAAAAATCTCCCGCCAAGCTCTATACTACCATTACAAAAAAATTGGGTTGAGGGATTGATACTTTTTGAATTTAAAAAAGACAAACCAACACCCATTTTAACAACAGAACCTGGAGGATAATATCCATTGATAAGTTTATTTGTAAAAGGATGATCAAGATTATTAGAAAGCTCGTCCCATTCTTTATAAGAAATTCCGGTTACAAAAGGATTTAAATCGTATTCAGGAAAGCTTCCTGCTGCCAAAATAGAACCATCGCTAATATCCATAATAATAGCAGCACCCGCATTACCCTCAAAAAGTTGCGTTAAAAAGCTTTGAAGTTCTATATCTATGGTAAGTTCTATATCATTAGAAAGTGCCGAAGTATAGGAGAGTTGCTCCACTTCTTGATTTAAGGCATTAACCTTATAAATCTTAGTTCCTTTTTCTCCTTGCAAAACATCATTATAATAACGCTCTATCCCACTCTTTCCTGTAAAATTGGTAAGCTTTGAAATTTCATTTTCTTTAATATCTTGCAAATCTGCCTTGCCTACATAGCCTATGATATGCGAAGCTAGTTTTCCAAAAGGATATTTTCTTTGCACTGCAGGATCTATGCGTATGTTTTGATTTAAATTGAGTTCTGAATAATGCTTCATCATTTCTTGCGAAGGTATAAAGTCTATGATTTTAATAAAATCTTGATTATAATAAGAGTCATTCCTCTTATAAAATTCAGCAAGCTTAGTAGTGTTTAAATCAGGAAAAAATCCTTGAAGTTGATTTAATTCTTTTTCTAATACACCTCTATTTGCCCTTTTTAGAGTTAAATAAGGCTTAATAGAAATACTAAAACCCAAATCATTAATCGCCAAAGGAGTGCCATTGCGATCTAAAATTTGTCCGCGAGTTGGGACTATAAATTCAGTTTTTATAGCATTTTGTTTGGCAAGTTCTTCATAATACACATTTGATTTTATACTTAAATAATACACACGGCTTAATAAAAATATAAAAAACAATAATATAAAGCCAACAACCAAACGCATTCTCATTAGAACTTACTCCTAAATAACATATAAGCAAACAAACACTCAAACATAATCGATATCATATAGCCAAAATTTGGCATTTTAAACTCTTGATCTCCTACATACGAAAAAATAGCATCTAAAATAAAAATAAAAGCATAAACACAAAGGACAAGTATGATAGGAATAATTTTTCCTATTTTTAAATTTGTTTTAATCCAATCTGCACAAGTATAATAAAAAATAACAAAGGCAAGCCAAGAAGAAAAGAGAAAAAAATCATAAGTTATATCTGTAAAAAATAAAAAAAATAAAGAAAAATACCACCTAAAATCAAGTTTGTTAAAGGTTTTTTGCCTTTCTTCTAAAAGAAAATACATATAACAAAAAAATACACCGTAAAGCAAAGGCATATAAAGAAAAACAGAGCCTAAAATTTGATATAAGATACACAAAAAACCTAAAAAAACATAACTTCCATTCAGTTTTACCTTATAAGCACTGATAGTTTTTCTCATTTTATAAACCTAAAGTTTGCTTAATAACTTCATGTTCTAAATCATCAAGACCCATTTTGTTTAAATTGGATATTAAAATAGCGTCTTTGAAACTATTTTTAAGTTTAGCTTTTTCACTTTGATTGAGTTTATCGCATTTTGTAAACACTTTTAATACTCTTTGATCAGGTTTTAAAAAACTTTTTAAATACTTGTCCAAATTTAAATCAATATCCAAATTTGTATGTCTTGAATCAATCAAATGCACAAAAAGTTTAATCGAACTTCTTAATTTTAAAAACTCATCTAAATTTTTATTCCATATTTCTTTTAGATTTTTTGAAACTTTCGCATAACCAAAACCGGGTAAATCAATAAAATGGATACTAAATTTATCCTCATCCTTCTTACATAAAACTTCAAAAATATTAATCAATTGCGTTTTTCCAGGTGTAGCAGAACTCTTAGCAAGCTTTTTTTGCTTACATAAAGAATTAATTAAAGAACTTTTCCCCACATTTGATCTTCCTAAAAATGCCACTTCACTAAAATGGGATGCAAAATTTTTATCAAATTTGTCTAAAGAGGTGATAAATTTAGCACTTATTATCATTTTTGCTCTAAATCAAATATAAATCGAGCAGGCTTTTTATCCTTGCTTTCAACACGATAAACATTATTTCTCTTATCTACTATTATCCTATCACCATAAAGCTTTTGATTACTTTCAAGTTCATTAATAAAAGCATTTCCATCAATTTCATAAATATCTTTAGCCACATTATAAATAAATTTATCTCCACTCCCCTTATAAGTTTTTCCCTTTAAAACAATTTTAAAATTAGCATTTTGCACAGCTTCGTAACGCATAGGTTTGCGATTTTTATCTGTATATATAATCACTTTTTCAGCAGTTAAAATATCATCACCTCTTATGATTTCAACATTGCCACTGAGTATGCTTTCACCCTTATTTTCATCCGAATAAAAATTTAAGGCCTTAACCTCTATCTGGCTAGCTAAAGATATACTGATACTCATCAAAAATAAAATTATCTTTCTAACCACGCATTCACTCCTTGAACTTGTAAAATTTTCTTTTCTACATCGTAGTTTAAAGTATTTCCGTTAATAATGCTTCCATTTATCAAAGCTTTAAATCCTGTATTGGTGCTTAAAATTTTATTTTTAGGCGCATACTCTACTTTATCAGCAAAAATTTTTGTATTATTTAAACCTATGTAGGTAACATTGCCTTCAAGCAAAACCTTATCCATCTCCTTGCCTTTAAGTTCCAATTTATTTGCACTTAAATTAAAATCCAAATTAAAATTGACAAAATTATCAAACTCATCTTTGTCTGTATAACGCGCCCAAGATTGCGCTTTATAGTATGATTTTACATTGCTTGCATTAAGCTCGTAAGCATTTAAATCGGAAGCTTCGATATTTTTAAAATTTAAAGCATAGGATTTAATATTTAAAGAATAAGGATCTTGCAAACTTAAAATTGTAAAAGTAATAGTAAAAAGAGCGATCAAAATTCCAAAAATTCTTATAGCCAAAGCTTATCCCATTCCTCTTGCATATCATTTTTCTTTATAATATACTCTATCATTTGAGCCACAGCTGCTTTTCCGCCTTTTTTATCAAGTGTGATATCAACTTTTAAATCCCTATGTGCATCCTTAGGCTTAAAACTAAGGCCAACATTTTCAAGTAAATTTTTATCGTTAAAATAATCCCCTATAGCCGCACATTGAGAAAAATCTAAATTCAGCTCTTCTAAAATTTTTTTAGCACAAGTTAATTTATCTTTAACACCCTGATGTACAATTTCTATTTTCAAATCCTTAGCACGAGCACTCACACAAGGACAATTTCTTCCAGTGATAATAGCAATTTTTTTACCCAGCTTAATCCAAGCTTCTATAGCTGCGCCATCTTTAACATCAAATTCTTTAATCACACTTCCATTGGAAGTGTAGATGATTTTACCATCTGTAAGACAACCATCTACATCTAAAAATATCAATTCTATCATTTTTTACTCACGCACAACAAAAGCACCAGCAAATGCACCACTTGCTGCAAAATCTCTTGCCTCTTCTTCACTTCTAAATCCTGTCAAGAAAACGCGACTCAAGCCATCAACCGAACTTTTGCGTATGGTTGAAGAATAGGTTCTATAAGTTTTATATCTAGATGCTATAGTTTGAGCTCCTGATGGATTTTTAAACGCTCCAATTTGCACCATAAAATTTCCACCTTCATAAATTTGACCATTATTTGCAATTCCGCCACTAGCTCCATAATTTATATTTGAATGAACGACATTATTACCTGAATTAGCCGAACCAAAACCTATAACCTCAAGTCTCACAGGAGCTGTTCCTGCAGCAATCATATCGATTTGACTTGCAGCACCCTTAGAAAGATCTATAATTCTGTTATTTACAAAAGGACCCCTATCGTTAACACGCACGGTAACTTGGCGGTTATTGTTTAGGTTGGTTACCTTTAAAATGGTATTCATAGGTAAAGTTTTGTGAGCTGCGGTTAAACCATTTTGATTATAAGTTTCACCATTAGAAGTTTTTTTACCATGAAAGCCCGGTCCATACCAACTTGCTATACCATCTGCTGTTTCACCCACTGATACAACAGTTGGATAATAAGTTTTACCATTTATAGTATAAGGTTTCATAGTCCCTTTACTTCCGGATCCTGAAGGACTACTATGAAAATCATTACTTGGATAATATATTTGTGCTGAACCTACGCTAGAAAAAAGACCTCCGAAGCATCCGCTAGAAAAAGTTGCAACTAAACTAGCGGCTAACAACTTGGGTAAAGTTTTCTTTAGCTTTTGTTTTATAGTTTGCATTTTTATTCTCCTTAATAGGTATGATTAATTTTTGATTGATACTTAAGTGATTTTTGGCAATTTTATTTAATTCTCGAATTTGCTCTACGCTAGTATTATATTTTTTAGCGATTTTATATAAAGAATCGCCTGATTTTACAACATAAATTTTAGTCATAGGTATGGTTGTATCTACTTTTGCAAGCTTTTCAACTTTAAAATTTTTATCAAAAAAAGCTACTTTATTTAAAGGAATATACATATAATACCCCTTACCTGGAGGAGTAAAACCATGTTTAAAATGTGGATTATATTTTTTAAAAGTTGCCAAATCCATATTTAAATTTTTAGCCAAATCTTTTAATGCGACCGAAGAAGGAGTATCAACCTTTGCAAAATCGTTATTTAAAGCATAATTAACCAAAGCTCCATCTTTATCAAGTAAAAAATCCCTATCATTAGCCAAGAAAGCTAAAGTTAAAATTTTGCGTATAAAATTTCTAGTTTCTAAAGAAAGATATTTTTTATCAGGATCGATTAATACTCTTAAATCATCACTTCCTGCTTGCTTTATTGCTTGACGCAATTTCCCATTTCCACAATTATAAGCTAAAAGTGCTAAATACCATTTCCCAAATTCTTCTTTTAAGCTTTTTAGATAATGAACCGCGGCATATGTAGATTTTACAGGATCGCGTCTTTCATCAACATAAGCATCAATCCTAAGTCCTAAATTTCTTGCCGTGGGTTGCATAAATTGCCACACACCTACTGCCTTAGCATTAGAAACGCTATGCGCTTTTAATCCTGATTCTACCATAGCTAGATATAAAATTTCTTCAGGAACTTCTTGTTGTGCTAGAATTTTTCTTATCATAGGAGTAACTTTTGAGAAATTTTGTATACCATCAATCAAAGTCGGAGCATGCTTTGATCTTAAATCCTGCTGACTTTGCACAAAAGCTAAATCACTGATAAAACTTGGATCAATGTCTAAATTTCTTAAAACACTCATTTGTCTTTCATAAAATTCAGGAGTGGTAGTTTGTGCAAAAAGAAAGTTATAAAATAAAATAAAACAAAATATAATTTTTTTCATATTTAACCTTTAAAAAATAATCTGTAAGAATTTTCCAAGCAAATCCTTAAAAGCTCTTGCCTTGGTAAATCAAGAATTTCACTCATTTTATTGGCTACAAATTGAGTCAATAAAGGCTCATTCCTTTTACCACGATAAGGCTCTGGAGTAAGATAGGGAGCATCGGTTTCTAGCAACAATCTATCTTTTGGAATTCGTGGTAAAATATTTACTAAATTCTTAGCATTTTTAAATGTTAAAACACCACCGATTCCAAAATAAAATCCATCATCACTAAGACGCAATAAATGTTCGCTTGCGTTAAAACAATGCAAAACCCCTCCAACAAGATCTTTAGAATGATCGTGTAAAATTTCATAAGTATCGTTATTTGCTTCGCGAGAATGGATAATAACAGGCTTTTTAAATTCTTTAGCTAGCTCAAGTTGAGCTACAAAAAGTCTTTTTTGCTCCTCTTTTTCTTTTTCTCTCTCTTTTAAATCTTCACTTTTAAAACGAAAATAATCAAGTCCACATTCACCTACGGCCACGCATTTTTCGTCTTGCAAATATGCTCTTAAAATTTTCTCATCAAAACCTTCTAGCTCATAAGGATGCACACCTGCGGCAAAAAATACATTTTCATATTTGCTAGCAAGTTCTGCTGCATAAGGTAAATCTTTAATATCTGCACCTGGTATGATGATTTTTTCTATACCATTATCAAATGAATGCTTTAAAAGCTCATCTAAATCCTCTTTAAATACTTCACTATCTAAATGACAATGAGTATCGATGATCTTTAGACCATCTTTAAATTCAAGATTTAAGAACATACTTCTACTCTATCTTTACCATTAGCCTTAGCTTGCGAAAGTGCTTTTGAAGCTTTATCGACTAAGATTTCAAATTTATCTCCACTCTTAGCAAAAACTACCCCTATAGAAGCAGTAAAAAAGACTTCATCTAAATTGACTAAAATTCCAACTTTTTTTATATTGACTCGAATACGAGAAAGAATTTTAATCGCCCTTTCTTGCGAAATATTCTTTAATACTATGCAAATTTTTTCAGCACTATATCTACCCACAATATCACGCCCTTTGGTTTCATTAACAATCTCATCAGCGCAAATTTTAATAATTTTATCCCCTACTTCATAGCCGTATTCTTCGTTTAAATTTCTTAAATTATCTATATCTAAGAATGCAAAAGCAAATTCTTCTTCTTTGCTTACAATTTCATTTAAATAATCTTCAACGCAACTCAATAAAGCATTGGAATTTTTTATCCCGGAAATAGGATCAAGATTGTTATAAATGCTTAAAAACTGCATATTGGCCATATAATGAAGACATTTATCCAAGCGACAATTTAAACTTTCTTTACTTAAGGGTTTTACCAAATACTCATTAGCTCCACTTACAAGCAAACTAGCCTCTAAAGCATCATCTTTATCACCTAAAATAATTACACCCAATTCATCATCACTAAAACGCGCTCTTACTTCGCTTAAAAGCTCACTTCCGCTAATAACAGGCATGTTCGCATCAGCGATAATAAGCTTCACATCGCTATTGTCATTTAAATAACTCATCGCTTCCTCACCATGAGCAGCGGCCAAAACATTAAATTTTCTTTGTGTGAGAATTTTTTTTATTTCATTACGTTCAGGAAGTTTACTTAGGGCTAAGATAACCTTAGTCTTAGCATAACGCTCAAGCTTGACAATAGAATCTATAATCTGATCTATACAGGTATCGCTTTCTTTAAAGATATAATCTAAAATATCTTTATCCATAAATTTATCTCTTGTAGCTTTATCGTTGCTCGCGGTTAATACAATAACAGGCCAATTTTTTGCCAAAACATAATCCACCACTTCCCCATTAGGTGCATCAGGCAAGCATAAATCTGCAAAAGTTAAAAAATACTCATCATTGGGCAATGCCTTAACTTCAGCAAGGCTAAAAACAATATCAACTTCATGATTTAAAGTAGTTTGTATCTTTTTAGCTAAAAGCTTTCCAAGCATTTTATTATCATCGATCAGCAAAATTTTTTTATTCATAATCTATAAAATACCTTTTTTAAAACTAAATCTTTATAATAAAATTAAAAAAATCCCAATTCTAACACAAACAAATAAAAATTCCGCTTAAGCTTTAAACAAAGTTTTAGCAAATTCCAAAGCTTCATCTGTAATAGTCTCGCCGCTTATCATTCTTGCTAATTCTTTAATTCTCTCTTTATCTTTAAGTTTTTTAACCGTGCTACAAGAAGCATTTTTTTCAACCAAAAAATGATTATGAGCTTTTGAAGAAAGCTGCGGTAAGTGAGATATAGCAAAAATTTGATAAAAAGCAGAAAGCTCATTTAAAACATTGGCTATACTCATCGCTTCTTTGCCACTTAAATTAGCATCAATCTCATCTAAAAATATTATCCCTGTGCCTGAATTTAAAATTCTACACTCAGTCGCGATAAAAGCAAGTCTTAAACGATTAAGCTCACCTGAACTTAAATTTTTTAAATTTGCAGCATTGATACTTAATTTGATCTCATCTTTTCCCAAAGAAGTGATTTTTGAAGTATCTACTAATTCCAAACTCACATTTTTCATATAAAGGTTTTTTAGATAATCGTTTAAAAAATCCTCTAAAGTTTTTAAATTTTGCATACGAGCTTGAGTTAATAACTGAGTACTTTGATTGATTTTCTTTTCGATTTTTTCTAGTTTTTTTTCAAGTTCTTTTTTTTCAAAGCTTAAATTATCATAATGAGCGAGTTCATTTTTTTTATTTTCCAATACCTCTAAAGCATTTTCTATACTCTCATAACGCTTGATTAAAGAGGATAAATCCTCGATTCTATTGAGTACTTCTTCTATATCAAAATCCAAATCTTCGATTTTTTCATTTTCAGCTATGATGCGAAGTTCGTTTAAACATTCACTAAAAAAACTCGTATCTTTTTCGCTAAGATTTAAAGCATCAATAACTACTTTTTCTAATTCAAAAATAGCACTTGCCTTTTCCCAAGCTGCTTCTATTTTGTCTTTTTTTGATAATTTCTTTTTAAGATTTAAAAGCTCTTCGTATTCTCCGACTTTAGGATTGATTTTAGAAATTCTTTCAATCTGCGTGCTTGCTAATTCTTTAAGCTCTTCAATCCTTTTTTCTTCTTCTAAAATTGTAGTCAATTCTTCTGAAATTTGAAGCCATTGTTTATAATCATCTTTAAAATGAGATAAAAAATCTTCAAATTCAGGATTTTTCGCACATTCTAAAGCATCTAAGAGATTTAAAAATTTCTCATTGCTAAATTCATTGATTTCTTTAGCACTTAGATATTTAATAAATTTTTTACTCAAATGAATCAAACTTTTTTTTGAAATACTTTGATTATTGATGAAATATTTTGTATTTTTATCCTTTAAAAGCTTAAAAACATTTTCCTCTTCACCTTCTATGCCGTATTCTTCTAAATCTATCTTATCATCAAGCTCAATCTCAACAAGCTTTGCCTCACTCTCGCTTAATGCAAAAGCAGACAATATACCCTTAAAGAGTACAGACTTTCCCGCCCCGCTTAAACCCGTAAAGACTGTAAGTCCTTGAGAAATTTCAAGCTCAACCTCTTTAAAGCCAAGATTTTCTTTCATCAAAACTCTATTTATCATCAATGTCCCCAATTTAATTTTTCTCTTAATATTTGAAAATAATCTCGATTTTTAGGATGTATAAGTGCCACACTTTTATCACTAAGCCCCACTTTAACGCTTTTAAAATCATTCATTTTATAATTTTCTTGTCCATCTATACTAAAAATACAATCTTTTGCGCCTATTTCAAGATCAAAGCCCTTAGGCAGTACTATAGGGCGTTGGGTTAAAGAATGCGAACAAACGGGCGTAAGTATAAAAGCTTGCGCTAAAGTATAAACTATAGGCCCATTTGCACTTAAATTGTATGCTGTAGAACCTGCTGGAGTGGCTACTATAAGACCATCTCCAAAATATTCGTTAAATTTTTTAGCTTTGCGAAATACCTCTATATGCGCCATAGAAGCTTTTCTATCCTTGCTGATCACTACATCATTAAAAGCAAATTTTTGCATGATTTGACCATCATTACTTTCTAAAATAATACTCAATAAAAAAGGATTTTCTACCCTAAATTCTCCCCTGAAAAAAGCTTCAAAAAAAACTTCAGCTTCATCCACCTTAAAATCTGTTAAAAATCCTAAATGACCCGCATGAATTCCTAAAACCGCTTTATTATACTCGCAAGCTTTTCGGCATAAAGAAATCAAAGTTCCATCACCACCCAAAGAAATTACAAAATCTGAAAGCTCAAACAATGTATCAAGGTCGTATTTTGGTAATTTTACAATTTCAGAACTTTCCTTATAGAGCAAAAGCTCCACACCTTTTTTTTCTAAAATTTCTTTTAGAATCAAAATTTCCTTGTCTAAATTTGAATTAGGACGCGCCGCAAGTCCGATTTTTTTAATGTTTTTATAATCTATTTTATTTTGCATAAAAAATTATAACAAATCTTAGCTAAGCAAAAGAATAAAAATATTATAATTTTAACTTATATGTTAAAAAAATTAATTTTCAAGGAAAAATTTTGCGAAGTCATTACAATACAGACTTAAATTCTACCCACATAGGCGAAGTGGTTAAACTTTGCGGCTGGGTTAATAGCTACCGAGATCATGGCGGCGTAATTTTTATTGATTTAAGAGATCGTAGTGGTATTATCCAACTTGTATGCGATCCAAATGATAGCAAAGAAGCTCATGAAATAGCCTCTCGCACAAGAAATGAATTTGTTTTAATAGCGGAAGGAAAAATTCGACCCCGAGGAGAAGGACTTACAAATCCTAAATTAAAAACCGGTGAAATTGAAGTAGTAGTAAGCAAGCTCATTATCGAAAATGAAAGTGCTGTCCCTCCTTTTGGCATAGGTGATGAAAGTGTAAATGAAGAATTACGCCTTAAGTACCGCTTTTTAGATTTAAGAAATCCTAAGCTTTATGAAAATTTTGCCCTACGCTCCAAAGCTTGTATAGCTGCTAGAAATTCTTTAGCAAATATGGGATTTTTAGAAGTTGAAACCCCCATCTTAACCAAAGCCACTCCAGAAGGAGCAAGAGATTATCTTGTACCATCACGCGTACATCAAGGAGAATTTTATGCTCTTCCTCAAAGCCCACAACTTTTCAAACAACTTTTAATGTGTAGCGGCTTTGATCGTTATTTTCAAATTGCTAAATGCTTTAGAGATGAAGATTTAAGAGCAGATCGTCAGCCTGAATTTACACAAATTGATGTTGAAATGAGTTTTTGCGAGCAAAAAGATGTGATTGCTACGGCTGAAACCTTTTTAAAAGATATTTTTAAAGCTTGTGGTAAAGAAATTCAAATCCCTTTTAGACAAATGCCTTACAAAGAGGCTATGGAAAACTACGGAAGTGATAAGCCTGATTTGCGTTTTGATTTAAAACTGATCGATGTTATAGATATCTTTGCAAAGTCAAATAATGAAATTTTTGCAAATATTGCCAAAGATAGCAAAAAAAATCGTGTCAAAGCTTTACGCGTTCCAAAGGGTGATACTATCTTTTCAAAAAGACAAATGCAAAGATTTGAAGAATTTGTACGCAAATTTGGAGCTCAAGGCTTAGCCTTTATACAAGTTAAAGAAGATGGGCTTAAAGGTCCACTTTGCAAATTTTTTAACGAAGAGGATTTAAACGAACTTATTAAGCGTTGTGAACTTGAAGTAGGCGATGTGGTATTTTTTGGCGCAGGGGTTAAAAAAACTGTGCTTGATTATATGGGAAGGTTTAGAATTTTCCTAGCTGGAGAACTTAATTTAATCAACCCTGATGCTTTGGAATTTTTATGGGTAGTTGATTTTCCTATGTTTGAACAAAATGATGATGGAAGTTATTCTGCAATGCACCACCCTTTCACTATGCCAAAAAATATCGATGAGGCCGACTTAGAAGAAATATCATCTATCGCTTATGATGTTGTACTTAATGGCGTTGAACTGGGTGGTGGTAGCATAAGAATTCATAAAAATGATATCCAGCAAAAAGTTTTTAAATTACTCAATATCGATGAAGAACAGCAAAAAGAAAAATTTGGATTTTTACTTGATGCTCTAAGTTTTGGCGCTCCACCACATGGAGGTATTGCTATAGGGCTTGATAGACTTATCATGCTAGTAACAGGAGCAAATAGCATAAGAGAAGTTATAGCATTCCCAAAAACTCAAAGAGCACAATGCTTGATGACGGATGCTCCTTCAGCTGCTAGCAATGAAGCCATGAGAGAATTAGGAATCAAATTAAGGGAGAATATAAAATGAAAGAATTATTTTTAATTATAGGTGCACCAGGAAGCGGAAAAACTACAGATGCTAGTTTGATTGCACAAGCTGATGCGGATGTTACTCATTATTCTACAGGAGATCTTTTAAGAGCGGAAGTAGCAAGCGGAAGTGAACTTGGCAAAACCATAGATGGTTTTATTTCTAAGGGAAATTTAGTTCCATTAGATGTAGTTGTAAATACTATAGTTTCAGCGCTAAAAGCTGCTCCTACAAAAACAGTTATTATCGATGGCTATCCAAGAAGTGTGGAGCAAATGGTAGAATTTGATAAAGTTTTAAGCGAGCAAAATGAAATTTGTCTAAAAGGCGTAATCGAAGTAAGAGTGAGTGAACAAGTAGCTAAAGATCGCGTTTTAGGAAGAAGTCGTGGCGCAGATGACAACGAAGAAGTGTTTTATAATAGAATGAAAGTGTATACCGAGCCACTAGAAGAAATCATTTCTTTTTACCAAAAGAAAAAACTTCATTTCATCATCGATGGAGAACGCACTATCGAACCTATCGTTGCTGATATGAAAGAGTTGATTAAAAAAATTCAAAGTATATAAGGATAAAAAATGGACTTAAGCAAAATCAAAATCGGAGATATTCCAAACAAAATCAATGCTGTAATTGAAATTCCATACGGCTCAAGTATTAAATACGAAATCGATAAAGATAGCGGTGCGATCATGGTGGATCGCGTTATGGCTAGCGCGATGTTTTATCCAGCAAATTATGGTTTTATCGCAAATACCTTAGCTGATGATGGCGATCCTGTGGATATCTTAGTCTTAAATGAATACCCTATCCAAGCAGGCGCAGTTATTCCATGTCGTTTAATCGGTGTTTTAATCATGGAAGATGAAAGTGGAATGGATGAAAAACTTCTTGCTGTGCCAAATTCTAAAATCGACGCAAGATATGACAATATCAAAACCTATACTGATTTACCACAAGCAACTCTAAATAAAATCAAAAATTTCTTTGAAACTTATAAAATCTTAGAACCTAACAAATGGGTAAAAGTGCAAGATTTCAAAGATGAAAAAGCTGCTGTTGAAATTTTAGAAAAAGCGATTAAAAACTACAAATAAATTCTTTATTTAGCCTTTTATAGGCTAAATCTTTAAGGAAATTCTTTATGAAAAATATCATTTTAGGTGGTGGATGTTTTTGGTGTGTAGAAGCTGCTTTTGAAAATTTTGAAGGCATTATACACACTGAAGTAGGCTACACAGGTGGAAATGACAATCCTAGCTATGAAAGTGTTTGTAATGGCGATGGCAATATAGAAGTGGTTAAAATCATTTACAATGAAGCCAAAATTTCCTTAGAACAAATCTTAAGCTTATTTTTTAAAATTCATGATCCAACTAGCTTTGACAAACAAGGAGCTGATATAGGAATTCAATATCGTTCGGCAATTTTTTATGAAAACCAAAGCGATAAAAATACCATAGAAGATTTTATAAAAAAAGAACAAGTTAATTTTTCACTTCCGATTGTCACACAAATTTATAAACTTCAAAAATATTACAAAGCAGAAGATTATCATCAGCATTATTTTATACACAATCCCAATCAAAGCTATTGTCGTTTTGTTATAGCACCTAAGCTAGAAAAAATTAGAAATTACGAGTGAAATTATCTTTTTAAGTTTTAAAAAATTTATTTTTTATTCACAGGCTTTTCACGATGTGATTTTCTTTTCAAAGCCCTAAAAATAGGACTTTAAGTTTTAAATTTTCCAAAAAAACATTTATTGTTTTTTAAGTTTTTTTGTGAATTTACTTGAAGATGTGAATAATTTTAATATATAATAAAATTTTAGCTTCTATGCGAACTTAGCCTTAAAGAATTAAAATCAATTTTTCCTTAATTTAGCAATAAAAAATCCGTCGTATTCTTCACAAGGTAAAATGCGTTTACATTTAGAAATCGCTTCAAATTCGCTACTTTGCCCATTTTTTGCCAAAGCATTTTCTAAATTTATATCCAAAAGCTCTATATCAAAATCACTTTTTAAAGCATTTTCTATCACTTCTTCATTTTCCTCTTTGGTAAAAGTGCAAGTACTATAAACAAGCTCTCCACCTACTTTTAAAGCCTTGAGTGCAGAATGTAAAAGTTTTTTTTGAAGTTTAGCTATGTTTTTAATCTCTTTAGAACTTTTTTCTAATTCTAAACCCATTTTTGCTAAAGTAGAACAAGGTGTATCAAGTAAAATTTTATCAAATTTTAAAGGGCATAAATTTCCTATATTTTTACCATCTTTCATAAAAACTCGAGCTTTTACTCCATAATTTTTCAAATTCTTTTGCAAGGTAAAAAACCTATCTTTACTTGCTTCATTGCAAGCTAGATAACCTTCATTTTGCATAAAATTAGCAAGATTGATACTTTTTCCACCAGGTGCTGCACACATATCTAAAACACTCTGCCCTGCCTTTACATCCAAATTTAAAGCGCACAAATAAGAAGCATAATTTTGTATATAAAATTTAAATTCATTAAAAGCTTGCATAGAGCTTAAAATACTTTTATCACAAGCCTTAAAAAGATAGCAGTACTCATTAAGCTTTTCATACTCTAAATTCAAATCTTGAAATTCTCTTTCAAGTGTTAAATTATCACATTTTAGGCGATTTATAAAACAGCATATTTTTTTGGGCAATTTAAAAGAATTTTTAAGATTTTCAAGTTCTTTATCATTATAAATACCGGCTAGATTATATTCCAAAATAATCCTTTATCATGATTAAAGCTGCTAAAGAGTCTAGCTTGGCATCTTTTTTGCGTGTATTAGCCACACCATATCCTAAAGCTTCTTTACTTGTTCCGCTTTCATCTACAAAGCGAATTTCTTTATCGAATTCAAGCAAAGATACAAAATGCTTGATACGCCTTGTCATTTCTTCTTCGCTCGATCCTCCCTTAGGAATACCTACAATCAATAAAGAAATATCATGAATTTGAAGTAAATTTTTAACTTCATTTGCAGCTTGGTTGCGGTTTTTTCTGATTATACCTTCTAAAGGAATGGCGATTTTATCTATACAAAGCGCCACGCCTATACGCTTTAAACCCACATCTAAGGCCAAAGCTCTCATACCAAAACCCTTATAAAAAGACCTTCTATGGAAATTTTTCCTTCAAGCTCGTACTCATAGACTTTTTCTCCATAAATTTGAGTTGCCTCATCCACGCTTACGCCCTGTCTACAAAAGTCTAAAAATTCATCCTTTTCTTCTTCTATAACCCCAAAACAACTTGCAAATTCTTTAAAATCTAAAAGCAAATTCGCATTTTTTTCTTGTAAGAGTAAATTTGTCCCATCGCTTTCATTTTTGCGTTGGGGTAAAACATATAAAGGTTTATTAAGCTCCAAAGCAAGTCTTGCACTTTGCATGGAGCCGCTTTGCAAATCTGCTTGCGCAACAACAACGGCTTCACTCAAAGCGACAATCAGCCTATTTCTAAGTAAAAAATCATAAGGCTTAGGCTTATAGTAGGATTCGTTTTCGCTTAAAGCCAAAGCATTTTCATAAATTTGTTTTATAATTTTTTCATTGCTTCTAGGATAAATTTCATCAAGACCATTGGCAAAAACCCCTATAGTGCTTGGCATAGCCGCCATACTTGCACTGATATCAACACCCAAAGCACCTCCGCTTACAACACTTATCTTTGAATTTTTAAGCAAATTTGAAAGCTCAAAAACGCAATTTTTAGTGTAAGTGCTCATACGCCTAGAGCCTATAATGGCTATCTTTCTTTGTTCTAAGAGTTTTAAATTTCCTTTATAATAAAGTTTTTTAGGAAGATTTTTCAACTCTTTAAAAAGCTCTAGATAAGCGCTTGGTAGTTCACTTTGCATAAATCTCACTTAAATACACTAACTCAACACTTTTAAGCAAATCTTTGCTTTGCTCTAAGGCTTTAAAAGTATTTTTTCTAGGATGTCCTATAGCTATCGCAAAGCCTTTTTGCTTAGCAAGCCTTACCGCTTCTATGAGTTGATTTTTGATATAAGCAACATCATCGCGATTGTCTAAAAACACATCTCTTTGTATATAAATTTGCCCCAAAGCCTTAGCCACTTTAGGCGCTTTAGAGCTTGCTATGGTTTTAGAATCTACAAAAATCAATTCTTCTTTTTCAAAGGCTTTATAAAGTTTTTTCATTGCTTTTTCATCACTTGTAAATAAGCTTCCTGTATGATTGTTGATAAATTTTAAATCTTTAAAATCTTTTTTCACTTGTTGTATTTTTTTAAAAATACGCTTTTCACTATCGCTTGGATTTAAGGTATCAAGCTCAGGCTTAGTATAATTCATCGCCGCTAAAGGCAAATGCACCATATAAAAATCAAATTTTAGAGCAAGTTTTGGGGTATCGATATGATTTTTATCGGGTGGAAAAAATGAAGGGATAAGTTTGAGTTTTAATGCCTGTAAAGCCCTAACTTGACTTATGTTCGCCATATCATCTATAATGATAGCAAGGCGGGCTTGTTTTGTTTTACTTAAATTCATATCTTTTGTAAGATTTTCTTCCTTGCTTAAATTTTGTTCTACTACAAGGCTTAAATTTTCATCTATTTTGCTTAAATTTCCATCTATAATACTACTTAAATTTAAATCTTTTATTTGCTCTTCTAAAATGCTTTGATTGTTTTCTTGAAAATTATCATTTTCGTCTTTATAAGGAATTTCTTTAAAAATACCCAAATGATTTTCATTGGATATATTTTCTTGCTTGGGTTCTATTGTTATATTTTTACTAGAATTTTGAGCGAATTTTAATGCATTTTGAGAATCTTGATATTGAATCAAAATTCCCAAAAATAAAATCACGCATATTAAAAAAAGTATAGCGATGATTAAATAACGCTTGATTTGAATCAGTTTTTTTGACAATTTTAGTTCTTATCTTTATCGATTAATTTTTTAGCACTAATCCAAGGCATCATTGCGCGTAAATTGCGGCCTGTTTGCTCGATTAAAGAATTGTTCATATTTTTGCGTTCTGCATGCATTCTTGCAAAACCTGCACGGCGTTCTAAAATAAAATCTTTAGCAAAATTTCCATCTTGTATATCTTTTAAAACGCCCTTCATAGCTTTTTTAGTTTCTTCAGTGATAATTTTTGGTCCTGTGATATAATCGCCATATTCTGCAGTGTTTGAAATAGAATAACGCATATCTGCAATTCCACCTTGATAGATCAAATCTACGATAAGTTTTATCTCATGTAAACACTCAAAATAAGCCATTTCAGGCTCATATCCTGCTTCAACTAAAGTTTCAAATCCTGCTTGGATCAAAGCACTAAGTCCACCACAAAGCACAGCTTGCTCACCAAAAAGATCTGTTTCTGTTTCGGCTTTAAAGGTTGTTTCTATAATACCTGTACGTCCACCCCCGATCGCACTTGCATAACTTAAGGCTAAATTTTTAGCATTTTTGCTCTCATCTTGATGAATCGCTATCAAACAAGGAGTGCCACCACCTAGAGTAAATTCATTTCTTACTGTATGACCTGGTGCTTTAGGTGCTATCATGATAACATCTACACCTTTTGGAACAACAATTTGACCATAATGGATATTAAAACCGTGTGCAAAAGCTATAGCCTTGCCTTCACTTAAATTTGGTTTTATTTCGACATTAAAAATATCTGCTTGAATTTCATCAGGAGCTAAAATCATAATCACATCTGCTACTTTCGAAGCTTCGCTTACGCTCATCACTTCAAAACCTGCACTTTTTGCTTTAGAAAAACTTGCCCCATCTTCACGAAGCCCGATGACAACATTAACCCCATTGTCTCTTAAATTCATAGCATGAGCATGTCCTTGAGATCCAAAGCCTATAATTGCCACTTTTTTTGATTTAATCAAACTTAAATCACAGTCTTTGTCATAATAAACTGTAACAGCCATTATTTTACTCCTTAATAAATTCAAAATTAAAGAGCTTATTATAACAATAAAGTTTTAAATTTCATATTTTTTTTATAAACTTTATGCAAGAATTCTCAAGAAAATTTACATAAAGTAAAGCAGTGAAAGAATTTTTAAACAATCTTAATTACGGCATAAGTGCTCATGAAGTTAGCAATGAATTTAAACAAATTCTAAGAGAGCTTCTAGCTAATAACATCATCAAAGAACACAAAAATAGATACTATCTTAATAATGGCTATGTTTTTGGAACCCTTGATATTTCGAGCAAGGGCACAGGATTTTTACAGTGTTTTGATGAGAGTTTTAAAAAAGATTTGCTTATAGAAAATAAAAATTTAAAAGGAGCAAATTACAAAGATATCGTTGCTGCTAAATTACTCCCCTTAAAGAAAAAACGCCCTAGTGCTAAAGTGGTTTTGGTTTTAAAAAGAGCTAATGAAACCTCACTTGTTATCACCAAAAGATACGGCGAAGCCGTGCTTGGGATGAATATCAAAACAGGATTAAGCACCGCCTTAAAAGCCTCGCAAAAATCTCTAAAAGCACTACCTTTAGGGACAATTTTAAAAATAGAAAATCAAGATAACAACATCATAGAAGTTTTAGGGCACATCGATGATGAAAGCGTAGATGAAAAAATCTCCTTAGCTCTTTTTAATAAAAATAACGAATTTAGCGATGCTTGTATCAAAGAAGCTCTAGCTAATGGAGATAGCGTTGATGCAAGCATGTATGAAAATCGCTTAGATCTAAGAACTTTGCCTTTTTGCACCATAGATCCTATACATGCAAAAGATTTTGATGATGCGATTTATTTTGACACTCAAAAACGCGAACTCTATGTCGCAATCGCCGATGTGAGCGAGTATGTTTATGCTTATAGCGCTATAGATAAAGAAGCAAGAAATCGTGGATTTTCTATTTATTTTCCACATATTGCTATACCTATGCTACCTCGTCCTTTGAGTGAAAATATCTGTTCTTTAAAGCCTCATTTAGATCGCTTAGCGTATTGTTTTAAAATCACACTCGATCATGAAAATAAAGTCATAAAAGAAGAACTTTTTGAAGGTATTATCAACTCAAAACGCCGTTTTAATTATGATGAAGTTGATGAAATTTTGATACAAAAACCTGATTTAAAAGAGCTTTCATGGCTTTATGAGCTTTTTGAAATCACAAAAAATTTACGCAAAATGCGTCTTAAAAATGCCTTTGAATTTCGCACCGAAGAATTAAGAATGAATCTAGATGAAAACTTAAGTCTAAAAAGCACAGTTTTTGAAAAAGACACGCCTTCGCATAATTTGATCGAAGATTGTATGCTTTTAGCCAATAAAGCCGCAGCAAAACTCATCGATGTAGGTGTTTTTAGAAATCACTCTAGTGCAGATATGAAAAAGATAGATAGACTTTTAAATGAACTTTTAGAGCTTGGAATCGATGTAAAACTAAAACCTAACCTGCCTGAGCTTATACGCGATATACAAGCTTTAGCCGATGAGCTTGGCTTAAGAGCGGAAGTGGATAAACTCATCATTAAAGCTCAAAAAAAGGCAGAGTATTCTAGCGAAAACGGGGGGCATTTTGGTTTAGGTTTTGACAAATACTCACATTTTACAAGTCCTATACGCAGGTATTCTGATCTTATCTTACATAGACTTTTAAAAGCTAAACAAAAAAAAGATGAAAAACTTTTTAATTACCTACTTTTAAATATACAAAGCACTTGCGAAAACCTTAGCGTGCTTGAAAGAGAGACTGATAAAGTCGCTTATGATTTTATGGATAGAAAATTTGCGAGATGGGCAGCTAAAAATATAGGCAAAAAATTTAAAGCCCTAATAGTGCAAAATGATGGAATTTGTATAGCAAAACTTGATGATGAGATCAAAGGAGCTGATATCATCCTTTATGATACGCGGGTAAATTTACTAGAAAGCGTAGAAGTGCAAATTTTAGAAGCTGACATCATCATGGCAAAAATTTATGCAAAAATCACCCAAAGACTTAGAAAGGAAAGTAATGTATAGAAAAGAACTTCAAAATTTACTTTCCAAAAATCAAATTGATAATTTTTTCTTTCTTTATGGAGCTGATAATTTTCAAAGTGAGCTTTATGCTGATTTTATCAAGGAAAAATACCAAGCGGATGAAATTTTAAAATTATTTTTTGAAGAATACAGCTTTACTCGTGCAAGTGATTTTCTAAGCGGAGGTTCGCTTTTTAGCGAAAAAAAGCTTTTAGAAATCAAAACTTCTAAAAAAATTCCCACAAAAGAACTTAAAGTTTTAGTTGAGCTTTGTAAAAATAATAAAGACAATTTCTTACTTTTAGAACTTTACGATGAAAGCTCTAAACAAAGCGATATAGAAAAAATCTTTTCTCCTAATTTTGTGCGTTTTTTCAAGGCCAATAACGCAAGAGAAGGGATAGAGCTTTTAAGCATAAAAGCAAAACAACTCCATATAGAAATCACTCAAAATGCTTTATTTACCCTTTTTACAAGCTTTGATGAGAATTTGTATCTTGCTGCTAGCGAGCTTAATAAATTCAGCGGCTTAAGAGTGGATGAAAAAACCATAGAGCAATATTGTTATAGCTTAAACATAGGAAGTTTTGAAAGCTTCTTTGAAAAGATTTTAAAAAGAGCCGATTTTAAAAATGAGCTTGAGAAGATTTTGGATAATTTTAATGAAATTGCTTTGATTAACTCTTTAAGTTCTGCCTTTTACCGTCTTTTTAAAATTGCTCTTTATGCTAAAATTTATGGGAAAGTGGATTTTAAAGAACTCTTAGGTTATACTCCTCCGCCTCAAGTAGCACAAAATTTAAACGAACAAGCTTTTAGCTTAAAAATCAAACATTATAAAGAAATTTTTAACCTTTTGCTTAAATGCGAATACGAGCTTAAAACCAATTCTAAGCTCGTAAAAAAAGAATTTTTGATTTCAAATTTGCTTAAACTTGCAAGGATTTTGAAAAGCTAAATAGTAAAATTATAAAAATTAAAATCACTTTTTTTATTATAAAACTAAAAAATGTTGCTATAATACTTTTATTAAAGACAAAAGGAGTGAAAATGGATTTTGAAAATCAATTAAATGCCATCGTTGAAACAATAGCTGAACGCAAAACACTTGTCAATACTGAAGAAGCTACAAAAATGACTTTTATAATGCCCTTTTTAAAAACATTGGGTTATGATGTTTTTAACCCTAGTATTGTTGTGCCAGAATATACAGCAGATATAGGAACTAAAAAAGGCTAAAAAGTGGATTATGCTATTTTCAAAGATTCAAAACCTTTTATTTTAATTGAAGCTAAAAACCATACTGAAAATTTAGATAATCATAACAATCAGCTTGTAAGATATTTTAACACTAATCCTAGTATTAAATTTGCCATTCTTACCAATGGTATTGAATATAGATTTTTTACAGATATTGAACAACAAAATCTTATGGATAAAATACCATTTTTAGTTGTTAATCTTGAAAAACTTAAACCTAGAGATATTAAAGATCTAAAACGTTTTATTTGCACTGACTTAAATTTAGATGAAATTCTAAGCATTGCTATGGAGAAAAAATATTACCGAAGTATACAAGAAATTTTTAAAAGTGAAATAGAAAATCCAAGCGATGAATTTACAAGTTTTTTTGCTAAACAAATGACAGAAAAAAGAATGACTAGTGCTGTTTTAGAAGAATTCAAAAATTACATTAAAAAATCTTTTAAAGAAATTATTAATGATTTAGCTTATGAAAAAATCACAAGTATTAAAAACAATCTTCAAAACATAAACGATGATGAAAATGATGAGCAAATTGATGAAAGTAAAGATATTGTCACAACAGAAGAAGAATTACAAGGTTTCTATATAGTAAAATCAATTCTTGCTAGTGTCAGCGCCAATCTTGAAGATGTAAGTTACAAAGATACTTTAAGCTATTTTAGTATTTTATATCAAGGCAAAGTTACTAAGTGGATATGTAGATTATATTTTAATACAAGCAAAAAATCTATTAGTTTTCCGGATGGAGCAAGTTATAATATAGAAAAATTAGAAGATATTTATCAATATAAAGCAGATATTATCAAAGCATTTGAAAGCAGAAAGTAAAATCATTTATTGATTTTACTTTCACTCCATCACAAGTCGCATAAGGTGTAAATCCTCACCTTGTGTGATTTTGTATTCTATACTTTCGCATTTAGGACACTTAAAAACATTTTCTTCTAAAATGCTTGCTTGATCACATTTTAAGCATAAAATTTCAAGTGGGGCAAGTTCTATAAAAAGTTTAGCATTTTTACAAATATTTGAGTTTTCTTTAAAAGTTTCAAAACAACGTTTAAAAAGATCCACTTCTATACCGCTTAAACGCCCGATTTTTACATAAATTTCTTGTACATTGCAAGCCTTATTGTTTAAGGCATTTTCTTCACAAAGTTCGATTAAAGATTCTACTATACTTAATTCGTGCATTAGCAAATTCTTGGTAAAAGTTCGCCTTTAGGGCTTTCTAAAAAGCGTTTTGCCCCATAAGCGTTTTGTAAGATCACGCGTGCTTTTTTCTCTTCTAAAACTTCTCCTATAATACTCGCATTTACATTGTATTTTTTTAGAATTTCCAAGGCTTTTAACTCATCTTCTTTTTCCACGCAAAGTATGAAAGTGCCTTCATTGGCAAGCTCATACGCTTCGTAACCAAAAAGTTCACAAAGTCCTAAAACCTCATCTTGAATGATGATTTTTTCTTCAAAGATCAAAAGATCATTTCCACTTTGCTTTGCCCACTCATTTAAAACCGCACTAAGTCCCCCACGAGTAGCATCTCTCATAGCTACAACCTTTATATCTTTTTCTAAAAGCTCTAAAACCTCTTTATCCAAAGCCTTACAATCACTTTTAATATCAGCTTCTAACTCATTTCTTTTGATTAAAACACTAGCTCCATGCCTTCCTATATCGCCTGAAAGAAGTATGCTAAGCCCTGCTTTGATATTTTTACTTTCTTTTTTAGAAATAATTTCACCTAAGGCTGTAGTGTTGATATAAATTTCATCTGCCTTACCCTTAGGAACGACTTTAGTATCGCCACAAACTAACATAACTCCGCATTTTTCACATTCTTCTTTAATGCTTTTTAAAATGCGTTCTAATTTTTCTAGCTCAAAACCTTCTTCTAAGATAAGCCCTAAACTTAGATATTTTGGCTTAGCACCCACCATCAAAACATCGTTAATAGAACCACAAACACAAAGTTTACCTATATTAACCTCTTCATCTAAAAAAATCGGACTTAAAACAAAAGAATCCGTGCTTAAAGCCAAATTTCCTAAAATCGCTGCATCATTATTTGCGTTTAAAATTTCATTATCAAAGATCTTAAAAAGCTTAGTTAAAAGCTCGTTCATCTCTTCTCCACCACCTCCGTGGGCTAAGGAAATATTTTTCATACATTCACCTTTGAGTATTTATAATACGCTGCACAAGCACCCTCGCCAGAAACCATACAACTTCCTATAGGACTTCTTGGCGTACAAGCCTTGCCAAAAACTTTACAATCATGAGGCTTGGCCAAACCTCTTAAAATTTGCCCACAAATACAGGCTTTGCTTTCATTTTTACTTTGCACCGTACAATCAAATTTTTTACTCGCATCATAAGCACTAAATTCTTCTTTTAGCTCCAAGCCCCCATCTTTAATAAGTCCTAAGCCACGGAATTCAAAATCACACACCCTAAAGTATTTTTTTACTAAATTTTGTGCTTTAACATTGCCTTCTTTGCTTACGGCTCTTTTGTATTGATTATACACTTTAAAAGTGCCTTCATTGCTTTGTTTTATGATATTTAACACACTTTCTAAAATATCAACTGGCTCAAAACCACTCACCGCTATAGGGGTTTTAAATTTTGCTGCTAAAGGCTCATAAATACCATAACCTGTTATCACACTCACATGAGAAGGGCCTAAAAAGGCATTGATTTTTACATTTTCATCATTCATGATCGCTTCCACAGGTGCTGGAACCGTGATATGATTGATATGAAAAAAGACATTATTTATTTTTTCTTCTATAAGCTTTTGAAGAAGTAAAGCACTCATAGGCGTAGTGGTTTCAAAACCTATAGCAAAAAAGATGATATTTTTGTTTAAATTTTGCTTAGCAATTTCCAAAACCTCAAGCGGAGAATAAAGCGCTCTAACATCAGCCCCTTTAGCTCTTAAATCCAGTAAAGAAATTTCACTTCCAGGCACCCTTAAAAGATCCCCTAAAGTACAAAAAATCGTATCTTTCATGGAGGCTAGCTTAATAGCTGTATCAATGCGAACTCTTGGCATAACACAAACAGGACATCCTGGCCCATGGATAAAGTTAATTTCCTTTGGCAAAATAGAAGGCAAAGCATATTTCATGATACTATGCGTATGCCCACCGCAAATTTCCATGATATTAATAGGATTTTTAAGTTCTTGTTCTATAAGCTTTTTTAAGGCTAAAATATTGTCTTTATCTCTAAATTCATCGATGAAATTCATTTAAACCCATATCCCCTTCATCGCTTTTGATCTCGCCGCTATTCATCTTCTCTACTATTTCTTGATAGGTTTTTATACTTTCTAAAGCGGCTTCTTTGTCGATTTTTTCCATGGCAACACCTACATGGATTAAAACATAATCACCCTTTTGCAAAGGCTCATCGATCAAATCCAAATTCACTTTTCTTTTAACACCTAAAGTTTGTACTAAAGCATTGTTTAACTCATCGATTTCTAAAATTTCAGAAGGTATAGACAAACACATTAAAAAAGCTCCTTTTTAAGTTTAAGCACCTTATACCAAAGCTCCATATTGGTGCCATTTTTTGCATCAAGGGTGATAATATCTGCTCTAGGATTTAATTCTTTAATCAACCTAGTCGCCTCTTTAACATCAAAATCAAAATGATGAGCTAAATCTGCCTTTGTGATTAAAACTATATCAGCCTTTTTAAACATCACAGGATATTTTTGCGGTTTATCGCTTCCTTCGGTAACAGAAAGCAAAACCACATTTAAATGCTCTCCTAAATCATAACTTGCAGGACAGACTAAATTTCCAACATTTTCTATAAAAAGCAAATCCACATCATCAATGGCTAAATGATGCAAAGCCTCATGCACCATAAAAGCGTCCAAATGACAGCTTTGTCCTGTAGTGATTTGATACGCCAAAGCTCCAGCATTTTTTACTCTTATAGCGTCATTATTGGTTTCCAAATCCCCTTCAATCACAGCGATTTTAAGCTCATTTTTCAAAGCCTTGATCGTGCTTTCTAAAAGCGTAGTTTTTCCACTACCTGGAGAACTCATTAAATTGATACAAAGCGTGTTGGCTTCATTAAAATGTGCCCTATTGTGCTTAGCTTCTTCATCATTTTTGCTTAAAATTTTAGAAATCACTTCTATGGTTTTACTTTCTTTTAAGCTTGGATTTTCATGGTGGTGATCATGATGATGATCATGCGTATGGCTTGAATTTATAGAACAGCCGCAATCTTTACACATTTTCTTTCCTTTATATTTTTTGTTTCATTTTAACCTTAAAAGCATTAAAAAATTATGAGTTTTTAGAATATTTGCTTTATTTTTCTAAATTTAAAAAATGTACCATTTGTCCTAAGGCTATGGAGCTATCATTGCAAGGATATTTTAAAGGTACAAAAAAATCAAAATTTTTAGCTTTTAAAATTTCAAGCAAGGTTTTGTTTTGAAAAACTCCTCCACTTAAAAGCACTTTTAAATCATAATCTTTGCTAAAATCTATGATAAAATTTGCTAAGGCATTAAACATACCTGTAATTGCCTTAGTTTTTTCATCTTGTAAAGCCCCTAGGATTAAATTTTTAAAATTAGCCTGCCCTTTTTCTATAAAAAGCTTATAAGAAAAATCAAGATTTTTATCATAAAAAGCTTCACACATTAAGCCAACTTGGGCTTCATAAGAACTTTTTTCTAAGTTAAAAACAATACTTCCAAAAGCATCGATAATGCGTCCTAAAGAGCTTGTTTGTAAGTTAGATTGAGAATAAATTTTTTTAAGATTTTCAAGTTTGATTTTTGGAATTTTTGCTAAAAACTCCTTAGCCTTATCTTCTAAATCATAATGAAAAATAAGACTTAGAGCCAAATTTTGTATATTTTTAATATCACTATTTATAAGAGTGAAATTTTCAAAATGTGCAATTCTTTCATATTCTTTTAAATTTCCTACAAAAACTTCTCCACCCCAAATTTTGCCATCTTCGCCATAACCTGTTCCATCACAAATAAAAGCTAAAGCCTTTTCATCTTTTGCAAAATTTTCTTCGTATTCAAAATAAGCCGCACAAAAATGCGCATAATGATGAGAAATTTTAATCCTTTCTTCAAATTCTTTTGCATAGCTAAAATGCGGGTGTTTATCGCACAAAATCGCATCAAATTTCAAATCATAATTTTGTTTAAAAAATTCTAAAAGTTTAAAAAATCTCTCATGCACATCAAGACTTTTCAAATCCCCTATATAAGGAGAAATTAAAAGTTTATTTTCATAAAAAATCACAAATTCATTTTTAAGTTCCGCACCCAAAGCTAAAAAAACTCCTTTTTTATCGCTTTTAATTTCCAAATAAGTCGGATTTAAACCTCTTGAAGTGCGTAAAAACATAGTTTTTCCATTTACAACTTGAGCAATGCTATCATCGCTTGGATTGTGAATTTCTCTTGCATAGTCTAGATAAAAATCAAAAACATTGCCAAGCTTTTTAAGCAAATTATCCTCATCTTTAATAATACTTTCACCACTTAAATTTGCACTTGTTGCTACTAAAACCCCATCAAAATATCTAAAAAGTAAAAGATGCAGTGGAGTATAGGCTAACATAATGCCGAGTTTATCCACATCAGGAGCGATTAAAGAAAAGGCTTTTTTAGCTTTTAAAATCACGATAGGAGCTAAAATAGAACCAAGCAGTTTTTCTTCCTCTTCATCCACAAAACAAAGCTCTTTAGCATCGCTCATATCTCTACACATTAAGGCAAAGGGTTTTTTGGGGCGGTTTTTTCTAAGTCTTAGCTCCTTTATAGCTTCAAGATTAAAGGCATCGCACATCAAATGAAATCCCCCCATGCCTTTGATAGCTAAAATTTTTCCTTGCTTTAAAAGCTTAGCACAGGTCTTAAAAGCTTCATCATCTTGAGCTAGAATTTCACCCTTTTTATTTTTTAAAAAAACATCGATTTTACACTGAGGGCAACTTATAGGCTGGGCATGAAAACGCCTATTTTTAGGATCTTCATACTCACTTTTACAAAACTCACACATTTTCAATGCTTCCATTGTGGTATTGCACCTATCATAAGGGAGATTTTTAATGATGCTAAATCTTGGCCCACAATGCGTACAAGTGATAAAAGGATATAAAAAACGCGGATTTTTTTCATCAAAAAATTCTTTTTTACACTCTTTACAAAGTGCAAAATCACTTAACATAGGCGTGCTTTTTGTATTCTCTAAAGAAGGAGTGATGCTAAAATTTTCATAGTTTGAAATAGAAATTTGCGTGATTATAAGCTGATCTATTCTTGCTAAAGGCGGGAGATGATTTTTTAAATTTTCTATGAAATTTTGACATTCTTTTTGAGTGCAAGCAAGAATAATTTCTACCCCAAAACCATCATTTCTTACCTCTCCAAAAAGCTTTGATTTCAAAGCTAGTTCATAAACTAAGGGGCGAAAACCCACCCCTTGAACTAGACCTGAAATTTTGATCTTATATCCTAAGTGGCACATCGCTTAACTGACAATTTTTAAGATGTTTTAAAGTATTTTTAAGTAAAGATTTATGTTCAAACAAAGAGCCACTTATAAGCGCTAAGTCACTTTGCTTTTTCTCTCTTAATTCATCATAAGTATCACGCAAGAAATAAGCCAAACTCTCAACCGCTCCATAAGCGATATTAGCACTATCTACACCTGCTAACATAAAACTCATAGCAGATCTTAAAGTTCTTGTATAATCAAAACTTTTATCTTCTTTCAAACGATAATCAATCTTTACTCCACGAGGCATTTTTGACTCATCAGCGATTTTTAAAAGCTCGCTAGCACTCTCTTGTAAATTTTTACCCAAATTTAGCACTCTTCCTACTAAGCCAAACAAGGAATAAAAATTGTTTTGAAGCTCAAAATTTTCATCTAAAAGAGGAAATTCCTTGCTAAAATTTTCTAAAAGCCTTGCACCAATTTCATCTTTTTTGATCTCTTCATAAAGCTCTTTGCTGTGTTTTGGTAAGCAAAGTTTAAGCAAATTAAGCTCTTTGTTGATAAGCAAAATATCTTCATCATCTTTACTTAGCTCTAAAATAAAAGCCTTTTCTTTATAACGGCTTATAAGATAAGAAATTCTCGCCATATTTTTATCTTCTTTAGAAAAAATAAGCTCTCTTGCCTTAGCATTGATAAATTCAAAGCCTTCCAAAACCACCACTTGCTCATCTAAAGCACTGATATAAAAATCTTTTTGATATTCTTCTATCTTTTTTACGCTTAAAAATTTATATTCATTTTCAAAAAGTTTTAAACCTAAAGCAAAACAAAACAAATCCCTAGCAAGTCTGATTTTAAAATCATTAAAATCAAGATTGTGATTTTTTCTAAACATAGCATTAAGCCTTAGCTTCATCAAAGGTTTTTCCAAACTTGCAAGAAGTTTTAAATTTTCATTTGAACAAACAAAAACTGAATTTATAGCTTTAATATCACAAGGAAGTAAAAAATCTCCTATAAATTCGTTCTTAAACAAAGAAAATTCATAAATGCCATTTTTATCTTTTAAATAAATCTTTTTTTCTTGACTTAACAAATCAAAAGCAAGATTTAAAAAAGTATTGAAATTTTCTTCATTGATTTTTTCAAATTCTGATAAATTGCTTGAAAATTCACACTCACAAAACACACCCCATTCATTTTTGTTTAAAAGTTTTTTTTCTTGATAAGCATTAGAATTTAAATGCGTAATATAAGAAAATTTCGAAAATTCTTTATCTTCTGGTATACAAGGGCTAAAACCCTGCCCCGCTTTTACATCAAATTTTTTCAAAAAAACGCTATAACTCATGAAATTCAAAGAATCACAAAAAGTCTTTAAATTTTCTTCATCTGCATCGATAGAAAAATGATAAGTATTTTCTTCTTTACTAAGGATATAATTGTAATTTTTCGCATAAAAACGCAATAAATATTCAAAAATATCATTATCCGCATTATAAATAAAATCAAAATCCAAAGTCATATTATGCCTTTTTTGAAAAATAAACTATAAATATAACATTTTTAACTTAAAAATTCTTTCTCTCTTTGCCTAAAATCACTCATAAAATACTCAATAAAATCGTAAAATTCTTTGCTGTGATTGGGGAATTTTAAGTGGCATATTTCATGCAAAACCACATATTCAATAGCATTTAAACTCTTTTGAATGAGTTTTAAATTTAAATTAACATAAGCTTTATTGTGATTACATGAACCCCAACGCGTTTTCATATTTTTAATGCTTAAATGCATGTAAAATAAACCTGTTTTTTTACTCCATTTTTTAAGATAAAAAGTAAAAATCTTTTTAGCATTTTGTCTTAAAAATAAATCTAATTTTGCTTTATTTTGACAAATTATTTTATCTTTATCAAAATAAGCTTTTTTGACATTTTCATCAAAAATAATTTTATATTTTTTAGCTAAAAAAATTAACTCATCATCCTTTAAGGCTTTTTTTTCAAATCTTTTTTTTGCCTCATTCATCCAAGAACTTGATTTATCTAAAAACTCATAAACACTTTTAAAGGTGCAAAAATAAGGAATGCTAAGAACAAATTCACCCCTTTCATTGAGCCTTAATCTTAAAGTTTTTATGCGTTTTTTAGAATAAAAATAGCACTCATCTTTATAAATAAATGATTTTAAACTAGAGCTTTGCCTTGCCATTTTTTGCTTTTCCATCTGTATGAATTTACCATTCCACGCAAAAACTCATCCGCACAAAATCCTATCCAAACCCCTAAAATTCCAAGATTAAAATGAAAACAAAGCACATAACCCACAGGCAAAGATACCCCCATCATAAAAACAAGTCCGCTAAAAAATGGAAACTTAGCATCGCCACTTGCGCGCAAGGAATTTACCATAACTATATTAAAAGTTCGTGAAATTTCAAGAAAGATTGAAAGAGCAAATAAAGGTATCATTAAATTTTTTAGCTCTTCTTTAAGTCCTAAAATTTGCATAGTAAAATCTTGACAAAGATAGTTTAAAAACGCCACTAAAGCACTCGCTATTACACTAAAATATAAAGCACGCCAAGTATGTTTATAAGCGATATTTTCATATCTAGCACCGACTAATTTACCTATTATGATTTCATTAGCTATGCTTATAGCTTGTCCTATAAGCATAATAAGCATTGAAATTTGAAAATAAATCGTTTGCACACTCAAACTCGCCTCACCTAAGCTTGCTACAAAAGCAAAGGCTATAGTGTATTGAACTATCCACAAAAGATTTTCCCCTGCTGAAAATCCACCTATATTTAAAACCTTTTTTAATACCTCTTTTTCAAGTTTTATCATTTCTTTGATTTTAAGATGAATTTTAAGCTTGTAAAAAAGTATCACAAGTAAAGCCACTATAGCAACAATACGCGCAAAAATATTGCTAAGCCCTACTCCAAAAAGTTCTGATTTTGTATAATGCAAAACATAATAATTTCCACAAATCACCACTATATCCATCAAAAAACCTATAAACATGACCCAATAAGCCATATTATAAACCCTTACAATAGCAGCTAAAACAATACCTATGGCATCAAAAAACAAACAAATTGCAAGCATATGTAAGTAAATTTCGCTATCTTTGAGCAATTCTTGTGGAATTTTTAAAAGATAAAGCAAATACTCCCCATGCCATAAAATAAGCACACCGCATACAAAGCCTAAAAGTGCATTTAAGAACAAACTTTGATGAATCACTTTTCTTGCTAAAACATGATCTTTTGCACCAATTGCTTGTGCGATCAGCACACTACAACCCACACTTAAAAATGAAAAAATAGTGATAAAAAGATCTAAAATTTGATTTCCAGCGCCCATAGCACCAACAAGAAAATTAGAATAATGCGACACCATAGCGGTATTGATAATCACAGTTAAATACTTAGAAAGCAAATCCCAAAATATAGGAAAACTAAGTCTTGTTAAGGAGAGTTGTTTTTTTGCCATGATATTATCTTATCTCTTTTTTTAAATATTTCTTTTAAAAAACAATTCTACTTAAAAATTACTTTTTTAAATATAAATATTTAATATATTCAATTTGTTATATTTAAAATAATTTGATGATTTTCTTCTTTGAAAGTATACACTAGCTCATCACATTTATATGAGACTTCCTTCTTGCAAATTTTATCTTGCAAAGGTTCTTTTAATATTTGCAATAAATGTTTTTTAAAAAATAATTTTGTGCTCAATCCCATTCCATGATTTAAATTTTTAATAAACTTATTATCAACTTGTGAAACAGCGAAAAATTCTACTTTAAAATTTAATTCTTTTAAAATATGTACAAAATTTTCCTTATTTTCAAAAGGAGATCTTTCATCAAAAATACTATGATATAAAATATATTTTGGATTTGGGTATAAGCTTTGTATTATTAGATGTTCTTTGTTTAATGGTTCTCTTATGATTTTTCTAGCATTTGAAAAATATTTTTTTGAAAATTTATTATTATTCCAATAAGTTTTATCACTTAAATATAAAAATATATTTTTAAATAAAGTATCATCATATGTTCCATGATATCTAGTAAAATCGATTTCTTTTCCAAAACCTATAAGTCTAAAAATATTTCCAAACAAATTAACAAAAGAAGAATTATCTAATATAAAATCAATACTCCAAGGAGCTATTTTTGCACATAAATTTGCTAAATATCCGCCATATGAATTTCCAAACAAAATCGTTCTAATACCCCCCCCCATTAGTTTAAATGGAGAATTTTCTTTTATATAAAAAATAGCATTTAAAATATCCATAGCTTGCATTATGCCAAAATTTTGATATTCATTTTTAGATGGTAAAAAGCTTACATGCGTTCTTAATTTATAGTTTTGATTTAGTTTTTGATTTAATTTTAATTTTTGAATTTCTTGATCTATTCTTATAAAAGCATTATTTAGATTTTCATAAGAATTTATATCAAAAACATTTATATGGTTTAAATTGATAGTTTTTAAGCTAGTATCCAAAATAATTTTATCTATATCATCTAAATAAAAACTAGAACCCAAATGAGGTCTATTTCCTATGCAATGATAGTTAATATTAATAATAGCAACATTATAATTTCTAGCCAAGTAATCATCGACATAAATATAGTTATTCATATCTTCAGCACCGCCTGGAATAATACAAACAATAGCTTCTATTTCTTTACTATCATCATAAGTCAATCTAAATTCTAATTTACTTCCCCTTTTGATATTTAATTCTACATCATCACAAGA
>NZ_AINS01000004.1 GCF_000254135.1 Campylobacter coli LMG 9860 | reverse complement strand
TTTTACCCGTGAAAGTGGGTGATTTTTATGATTACATATCACCAAATAATCGTTATAATTATACTCTTATGTATAATTATTGTCAAGGCTTATTAGTCTTGTCCCCTTTTAGGGGATTATTTGGTAACCTACTTAAATTTCTTTCTCCTTTCTATGCTAACTCATTTGTTATTTCTAATTTAATGTCTTCAAGATTTTTACCATACACCAAATCATAAAATTCTTTACAAGCTTGTCTGCTTTGACCGACACTTTCATTATTATTATCTTTAGTAATCCCCAGCAAGATACAACCTTGTGTGTCTTTGTCTGTATTGCCCCAGTGTATTAAAATTGCACGACTTGCTGGAACTTCATCATTATAAACATTTATCATTGTATCATCATCTTTTTTTGTGATACTTCTTAAAGTGTTTTCAAATCTTGAAGGAGAATGCCTTTTTAAATCGTAAATGCCTTCTGGTATTCTCAAATCCTTGTTTCTTTCAACTCCTTCTTTATCCTCTTCTAAAGAAAAGCATTCAAGTAACAATTTATCATCATCATCAAAAACTTTAAATTTGCCTATGACACAAGTTTTTCCAGTGTATCTTCTAATGATTTTAATTTTCATTTGTATCCTTTAGTTTTTTATATAATTTATTAGGACTTGAACTTCCTGCATTCATATCTCCTAGCTTAACCAAACCACCTATTTGCAACGCTCTTATTATGATTTCAGAACAAAACCATTTGTCTTCACTATCTTTTGTGAATGTGAAAAAGCCCAAAATTCCTAAAAAATCATATTTTTTTCCTATTTGAGAGTAAAGAAATTCTTTTATTTTTGTCTCATTTATATCATTGATTTCTATAAAATCCCATCTGCCACTGTCTTTAAATTCTTTTATTCTTACTCCTTTATCTCTAGGACTTGAGCTAATCATTAAATTGTCTAAGATTATTTCACAGTGAGAATAGGAATTTAAAAAATCTCCATTTAATCTTTCTTTCCAAGATGAAGTAAAAAAAGCTATTGCTTTATCAAGAAAAGTAGATTTGTCATTTTCTTTAACTTTATAAAATGCAATTTTCATTCGTTTTCCTTTCTTTTATAAATCATTCTTAACTCATCATTTCTTATTTGAGTAAGCTTAACAAGCCTTTCATCCATTCGCATAAGATCTGTTTCTATAGCTTCTAGCTTATCGTTAGTTTTAGAGCAATGCGTTTGTATAAATTTGATTAAGCTATCATTGCTTGCTTTAGATACTGCAATTTGTTCTCTAATAAGAACATTAGTATTTTTGGTTTCACTTATAAGTTCCTTTGTTTTTTCCCCAGCTTCTTTATGTAAAGTTTTATATAAATGCCATGCAATCCCAGCTAAGACAAAAACCATCAATCCTAACAATGCTGATCCGCTTAAAGAGCCAAGTATAGCACCTTCTTTTATTATATTTTCAGTACTCATTCACTCTCCCATGCAATTAAATTTAATTCTTCTAAAGATGTGGCATTTTTCACTTTATTTCTTAGTTCATCATTTTTAAAAATAATACTTTCCGTATATTTAGCGATATTAACCCCAAATTCCAAAAATTCATCTTTGCTAAATGTGATGATTCTGTTATCTTTATCAATCCAAGCAATATTTTCCAAAGGAGTATTATTAAGATTTGCTAACATTATCTCGCTAACTTTTCCGCTGATATTAATTTTTGCTTCAGTATCAATTTGAAATGTAGTATTTTTAAAAGGCATAAATAAAAGCTTTTCTTCTTTTATTGCTTTTAACTCTTCTAATTTTAATTCTTTTAACTCTTCTAAGGTTTTTTCTTTAATCTCGTAAGAAATAATATAAAGATTACTTTTTTCATCGTAATTTTGAACTTGGTTAAGCATCTGTGTTTTTTCATTAAAGCTTGGCGCTTCTTCTTCTTGAACTTTAGCAAAACCGAGCTCTTTTAAAAGCCCATCATCGCAAGCACTTAAGAAATAAGTATCCTGTGCATCAATTTCACCTTCTTCGTTTTGTATTTTTACATCTTTTAAAAAAATATCATCATATTTTAAACTTTTATTTTTTAAATCATAAAACATATCTTTTCCTTTTGCTTTAATTAAAGTATTGAGTAATTTTAAATTTAAATGAGTTATCTAAGTATCCATTTTTAGATGAACTTAAAATCAATAAAATATCTGAAGAACTTATTTCAAATTCATATACATTCCCTGCATTACCAGAAAGGCCCCCATAAAAAGTATGAATATTTGTGTTATTCCTCTTATTTCTCAAAAAAATACTAATATAATCATTTTTGTGTGACCAGCTTTGAGTTAATGTTAATTTGATTTTAAAAAAATTAATACCATTGATAGGCTGTATTTCATGTCCAATTGAGGCATTAATTGTTTTCATGTTGCTGTACTCTTTATTTTCTTTTATAATTAGTGGTGATGCTCCAAGTATTAAACTCATGTTAAGTCCTTACTAATATTACATTATTCGAAGCTATGCAAAAATAAGCAAAAGTTTCAGTGCCACTAAATCCACTTTGAGCTACTCTAAATTTAAAAGGTGCCGAAAAAGCAGTGATATTTTGAGCATTATTGACAGTGATAGTTCCACTTTTACCTGCTCCACCCCAATTTGCTATACCAATAGCTCCTCTGGCTGTCATTGTTAAGATAAAATGCTGAGCTTGTCTTAAATCTATTTTTGGTGCTGTTTGATTTCCTAAGTTCTTAATTCCGCCGCCATAATCCACATACCATTTTCTTGCCAATTGTGCATCTTCTGTGGGATTAGCACTACACACAGGCGCTGCATTAAATGTCTTAACGCCTGCTATGGTTTG
>NZ_AINS01000005.1 GCF_000254135.1 Campylobacter coli LMG 9860 | reverse complement strand
CATTCTTTTAGATATTTTTCTACATTGTATATAGGGATTACTACGCCGATGGTTTTAGTTTGCATTGTTATGTCTTTTATAAAATTTAGAATCTTTAAAAAAATCCCTAGGATTAAAAAATAATTTTCTTGCTAAACGATAAAATTTAGTCTGTGAAATCAAACTTAATAAGAAATTTAAACCCAGAAATTCTAAAATTTTGGAAAAAAATCTCACCCTTTTTATCTCATACAAATAAGGCTTATAAACAAAAGATTTTAAAGAATAATACTCTTTGTCATAATTTCCCAACATAAGCATTTTTTTCTTATTAAAAATAATTTGATAAAAATCATCATTTTTGGCAAAACTATAAAGTTCATTTTTTAAATAAAAAACAATTTTATACAAATCATCATCTTTATCAAATCCTAATTTCTGGATAAAAGTAAGAATTTTCTTCTTTTCTTCAAATTTCAAAGAAATGATATAAGCTTGCATTTCTTTAATTTGTAATTTATCTAAATCAATATCCCAATGCTTTCTATCATAAAGCCCATTGGCATCTTTATAAAACAACCAAGAATCAGGCAAAATTCCAGACTCAAAATACACACAAAGATAGTCTTTAAAAATTTTGTGCAAATCTTCGTTGTATATATTTTTATCTAGTAAAATTTTATCGAATTTTTCTTCTTGTAAATAAATTTCAATTTCTTTTTTACTTTGATAAGCAAGCTCATCTAAGCTTTTATAAACAAACTTGCCCAAATAAACGCTCAAAGCTCTAAAATTATATTTTTTATTTGCAATAACTAAAATTTTAGTATTTTTTACACTTGAAATTTGCAAAGGATCTATAGAATAATCTTTTATTTTTTTCAAGTGTTTGTAAAATAACTTATGATTTTTATGCTTTTTATCCATATAACCATTTTGATTTGGCTCTATATGCCAAAGATGGTACATATAAATTCCATAAAAACATAGCTCATAACCAAGTAAAGAAAACCAAGAACGAAAACCTTTAAAGTTATAAAAATTCCAATTTCTAGAATCATAATTTAAATTTAAAGGAATCTTCTCAAATTTTAAACAAGAGTTTAAAACTCTAGCAAAAAGATCAAAATCTTCATAGCCATGACCTATAAAATTTTCATCATTTCCGCCAATTTCTAAAAATTTATGTCGATTGATAATCAAACCCGAAGTCGAACTCGGAGCAAAAAACTTAACAAGAAAATTTTTTCCACTGATTAAATCTTCTTGAATCAATACATCCCATAAATCCATTGGATATTCTCTTAAAATTTCGCTAGCCTCTTGCGTTAAATATACTACAGGCAATACTAAAAGAGCACTGGGGTTGTTTAAAATATTTTTGATTTTTATAAGTTTTAAAATTTTTTCAAGACTATCAAAAGAAATAAAACAATCAAGATCTAAAAACAAAAGTACGCTAGCATTGGCATAACTAGCACCAAAATTTCGACATTTGCCTTGAGAAAAATACTCTTCTTGACTCTCATCTTTGAGATAAATGTGATTGTTTTTTAGAATACATGTCTTAAGATTATGCTCTTGCGAAGAATAACCCTCGACAAATATAAATTCTATCTTTTCATCAGTTTTAAAACACTGTGCCTTTTCATAAACTCTTTCCTGTATATAAGAGCGTTCTTTACTCAAACCAAAAGGTATTATCACAGATAATAAGGGCATAAATATTATACATTCCCTATCGCATAAAGCTGTATGATGCCTACCACTTTATCTTCTTTGGAAACGACAATTTCTTTGATCTTATACTTTAGCATGATCTCTTCTGCTTCACTTGCCATAGCATCAGCATCGACCACTTTAGGATTTATACTCATGATCTCTTTGGCTTTAAAATCAAATCTTGGTTTATCATTAGCCTTTAAAGCGCGGCGCAAATCCCCATCGGTTATAATGCCTACTAACTTTTCATTTTCAACCACCAAACAAAGTCCTAATTTCCCACTTGTCATCACATCAACAAGATCATTAAATTCAGTATCAGGATGAACTATAGGAAGATTTTTAGATACCATTAGATCACTTACCCTAGTTAAAAGCTTTCTACCCAAACTTCCACCTGGATGAAATAAAGCAAAATCATCAGGTCTAAAATTTCTAGCCTTCATCAAAGCTGCTGCTAAAGCATCACCCATTACTAAAGTAGCGGTTGTCGAAGACATCGGAGCAAGTTGCAAGGGACATGCTTCTTCTTTTACAGATATATTTAAAAAAATATCCCCTTGTTTTACAAGAGTAGAGTTTTTCTTTCCACACATGGCTATAAGAGGGATTTTACGTTTTTTAATCGCAGGGATGATTTTTAAAATCTCTTCAGTCTCACCTGAATTTGAAATAGCTATCAAAACATCATCAGGAGTAAGCATCCCAAGATCCCCATGCAAAGCCTCTCCAGGATGGATAAAAAAGCTTGGAGTTCCTGTGCTTGCTAAAGTCGCAGCTATCTTAGCTCCTATATGGCCTGATTTTCCCATGCCACTGACTATGCAACGCCCCTTTGTATGAAGCATAAGTTCTATGGCTTTAGAAAAATTTTCATCCAAATTTAAAGCCAAATCCTCTATAGCCTTAGCCTCTGTCGCAAAAACTTCTTTAGCTATCTTTAAAGTATCAATTTTCATTTTATATTACCCTAAAATCATCATAAATTTAACACCACATTCGTTGCAACGGCAATTTGATATAAAATTTGCGTTAGCATAGAAAAAATTTGTAAATTCTCACTCTCAACTTTAGGCAAGACTAAGACAGAATCACCTGGCATCATATCAACACTTCCACTATATCTTTGAGCCTTGCCATTGTTGCGTATAACAAGTACTTTGGAGGTATCTGCTCTTTCTCCATAACCTCCTGCAAGATTGATATAGTATTTTAAATCTTCACCCTTATTATAAACAAAAGCTCCTGGTAAAGTAACCTCACCTTGGACTATGATAAGATTGTTTTTACTAGGAACATTGATAGTATCACCCTCTTCTAATATAACCTCTCCATAAGATTTTGGTTTATCGATAACAATTTGCCCCTTAGGCTCTAATTCTTTTGCTCTTTGGATAAACTCAAGTATCAATTTTGCTTGTTCTGCTTTGATAGCCGCACCCTGAGAAGTCACCGAAGGACTAGTTAAAGCAAGGGTTTCAAGCTCTTTAAGCTGAGCATTGATAAGATCTTTTTGAGTTTTAGCAACACTTTTTCTAAAAACTTGCAAGGCATTCATGTCCGATTGCCCATTTGCTACAATCAGTCTTGAAACATCCTCCAGCGTCGTTCCTTTTCGAACTACCAAAGTTTTAAGCCCGCTATGCTCGCCATTGACTGTTATGCTGATATTTTGCGAAATGTATTCGGGATTAAACTGCACCTCATCACCCGTTTTTAATAAAACTTTAGAAAATTGCATTTTATTATAAGCACTTACTTCAAGCTTATGATCATTTCCATAACTTCTTAGTATCGCATTAGTTACTATAGGTTTGGCGCCTGCTACGCGGGCTAAATCAAATAAAGTTTTAATATCATTTGCAAGCTCAAAGCGAAACGGTCTTTGCACATCTCCATTTACAAAAACATAACTTTGGACATTGCCCACCAAAACCACATCGCCACTTCTAAAAGGAAAAAGATCCATTTGACCCTTAAGTAAAAAATCATACAAATCTATCTTTTTAATCACAGCATTATTGCGTAAAATTTGAATATCTCTAAAACTTCCGTATTCTAAATTTATCCCGCCTGCCTTATCAAGATACTGGATCACAGAATCCGAACTAAGACCTTGATAAAGCCCTGGAGCATTAACACTGCCTGTGACAAAAACACTAACATTTTGATAAGCATTCATATCAGCATAAACAAAAACATTATTTTTATAAATTTTATTTACCTGAGCTTTAATCACACTTACAAGAGCACTATTTTTTACCCCTAGCAAATTTACCGCTCCTACCTTAGGGATAAAAATATTTCCTTGAGAATCCACAACTAAAATTTGTTCAAATTCAACCGCGCCCCAAATTTTAAGACTGATTTGATCACCCACTGCGATTTTATAGTCAGGATTATAAACCCTTTGAGTGTAATTTTTGAAATTTCCATTAAATAATTCCGCGCCAAATACAGGAATTTGAGTAGGGGCACTCTTGCTGATATTGTTTTCTAATCCTTGAACAAAGCTAGTTGTGCTAGAATTTCCACTTGAGCTAATCTGTGAAACATCTATAGCTCCAAAACAAAAAATACAACTTAAAAATAAAATTAATATTTTTTTCATTTTAATACTTGTGCTCCTCTATAATCATTTTAACAAATTTAATCACCCCAAAAATCAAAGATAATACAATAAATGCTGTTAAGATATTATAAATTTTTTCAGGGTATTTTGCACTTTGGGGTACATCAGGGGTTTGAACGATAACTAGTTGTTTAATCTTTCTTAAAGCTTCTATCCTTGCACTTTCATAAGCTTTCAAAGCCGCCTCATAAGCACTTTGAGCAAAGCCTGCTTCTATGGTTAGATCTTGAAATTTAGCAGCTAGATCATTGAGTTTTTGAGAAGAATTATCGGCTGAAATTTTAGATCTTTCTTTGACTAATTGTTTTTTTAAAGCAGTGATTTCAGCCTTTAGGGTTACAATTTCAGGTGCGTGATCATTCATATAGCTTTGCATGGTTAAAAGCTTAGCTTCTCTTTGAGCGATATCTGATTCAAGTTGAGTTACTAAGCCAGCTTTAGCTTCTGCTTGTTTTAGAGGATCAAAAACTCCGTATTTATTTTGAAAGGCAATCAAATCGTTTTGCGCTTTTTGATAGCGTTCTTTATATTTTACCAATTCTTCTTCCGCAAAGCTCATTTGTTCTCTTGCTGCCTTGTGTGAAATTTCATTGATAAATTTTTCACTTTCTTGCATGATAGTTTGAGCGATTAAATGCGCAGATTCTGGAGTAAATCCTTCAACCTCGACATTTAAAAGTCCTGTTTTATCATCCACATGTACTTTAACGCGGCTTTGATAATATTTTAAATAACTTTCTATAGAGCTAGAACTTGATAAGCTATAAAATAAATCAATATATTGCTCATTGTAAAGTTTTTTTAGATGAATTTTTTCATCTAGAATCTTTAACATATCAAGCGATTCTATATAGCCTTGTAAAAACTTGATATCTTCGCTAGTATTGGAAGTTGCGGTTAAAAGCGACAAAACCCCGCTTGCTTGAGTGCTTCCAGTAGTTGATTTTACACTCATGGTGATAGTACTTACATAACGATCAGCGGCAATTAAAATATAATAAATGATCACAAAAATCATCAAGATCCATACTATCTTGAAAGAATCAAAAACACTTAAATCTTTAATTTTATTAAAAAATGTATTTGTTTTTATCATTATTTTTTTCCTTGATAGACAGCTATGCCCTCATCTACATCATCGTAAACCGTAGCTTTTCCATTTTCCATAAAGATAATTTTATCACACCATTCTTTAATTTCAGCCACATTGTGTGAAACCATGATTACTTTAGATTGACTTAATCTTTCCTTATATAATTTATGGCTTTTTTCTCTAAATTTAGGATCTCCTACAGCTCCTGCCTCATCGATTAGATAATAATCAAAATCAAAAGCCATGCTAAGCCCAAAAGCTATCCTAGCACTCATACCCGAAGAATAAGTATTCATGGGCTCATCAAAAAATTTGCCAAGCTCTGCAAAATCTTCTACAAATTTAACTTTTTCGTAAAGCTCTTCACCCTTATAGCCATAAACCCTAGCTACAAATTTAGCATTATCTCTAGCTGTTAAGGATCCTTGAAAAGCTCCGCTTAGCCCCAAGGGCCAAGAAAATTTTTTATTGGTAATGATTTTTCCTCTATCGGGAAGCTCAGAGCCACTTAAAAGCTTCATTAAAGTTGATTTTCCTGCACCATTTCTACCCATTAAACCTATACTACAATTTTCAGGAAATTCAAAAGTAAAATCTTTAAAAACATAATGCCTTCCGCCATTAAATAAAGGATAAGATTTGGTTAAATTTAAAACTTTTATCATGTTCTTCTCACTGCTGTTAAAGCTTGTCTATTGTAATAATATAAAAAAAGTCCCACAAAAGAAGTGCATATAATGCAAAATATAGGATAAGTATAAGTATAATCATCTTGCAAAGGATAATTTTCAAAAAAATTAAATCTTAAAAGCTCCATAACATGAAGCAAAGGATTATAATATAATATATCAAGAATAGGTTTTGGCATAAGCCAAGTAGGAAAGATAACACCCGAACCCCAATAAAATACTATACTAAAATAATTAAGCAAAGTCTTTAAGGGCTCTAAAAAATATCCAATGATAGCAAAAACCATACCCAAAGCAAAACCCGAACACATAAGCAAAAATATACAAATCATCACGCTTAAAAAATGCCTAGGGATAACTTCTAATCTAAAAAACCAACCCACTATAAACAATACTGCTACAAATATAACAAAATAAATACAAAACTCAAGCAAAGTCCTAGCGATAAAAACATGTATGGGTTTTACAGGTTTGTAAGCAAAAAGAGCTAAATTTGCTCCTATGCCATTCATAAGCTGAGTGACTATACTTCTAAACATAAAATAAGGAACTATACCCGAAATTAAAAACATAAAAACAGAAATCCCTTCAGGCATTAGTTGATGATGGTATTCTCTGAGAATAGTCACAATGGTAGTAAGTATTAAAATGACACTCATAGGCTCGCCAATAACCCAAAAATAACCCAGATATTTATTTTTACCAAATCTAGTCTTTAATTCTCTAAAAAACAAAGCGTGAATTACATTTAACATTTATTTATATACCTAATTTTTGCATAAGCTATAATCATAACTCATTTTTTTAAACAAATCATAAAATTTTATCTTTATAAAATTCAAGCTTTTTGCCAAATCTTAAAGCATTGTTTGTAAATTTCAGCCAATCAAGCTCTAAGGCATAAATTTTTGCACTCTTGTCCAATTTTGCAAAAGGAAATTTTGAAAAATAAATTTTTATTTGCTCCTTGCTTGCGCTTTTAAATTTGGCCTTAGCTTGGATGCCTTTTAAAAAAGCTATCTTGCTTTCTTTAGCTATATTTAGTGCTATGTTAGGATTTTCGCTAGCTAATTTTATATGCTTCGTATCTTCATGCGAGGCGATGATAAAAGCTAAATTTTTTTCATCAAAGACATAAAAAGCATTGGCTATATAAACACCCTTTTCATCACTCATAGCCCAAGATAAAAGCTGCTCATTTTTTATAAATTCTAAAATTCTTTCATCCATTGGGTAAAATTATACTAAATTTTTTTAAAAAATAACCGATTTTTCATTTTAAGCATATCAACACAAGGGGAGTAAAATGCAAATTGATGCGAGCAAAAATCAAAGTTTTTCAATGGACTATACAACAAAAAGTGGCAAACACCTAGCCTTGTCTATGTATGACAATCAAAGCTTAAGTTATAGCAATGATGAAGAAGGTAAAAGTCTTAATCTTAAACGCCAATATGGTTTTAGCTTCACTTTTGAAGGCTCTAAACTCACCCAAGCTGATCTTGATGAGATAAAAAATGCAATGAAAGAAGTCGAACCCATGATAAAAGACTTTTTGACAAATTCTAAAGTAGGAGAATTAAAACCAAAAGAAATCATAGAATCAGCAATGCAAATGGCAAATGTATTGCCAACGCCAAATGATAAAAACCATCAAAATGCTATCATGAATAATTTTACAAATAAACTTAGTGATTTACTCAAACAAAATCAAAGCAATGATAAAGATATCAATACATCCATGCTCGAAGATAGCAAAAAACTACTAGATGAAGTGTTAGAGCAAATGAAAAAGCAGCTTGAAAAACAGCAAGAAAAAGCTAAAGAAAATCAAAATAATGCAGAAAAAGGTTTAAATCTTTACGCTTAAATTTTATAATAAATCATAAAAAATTAAAAAAGGCACAAGATGAAAAATGTTGAAATTTTAGAAAATATGCTCAAGCTCCAACAAAAACTCAATGATGAAACTAATGGTTTAAATTGGGAAGAAGGTTATACCAAGGAAGGAAAGCTCATCAGCTGGAGACGTTGTATTTATATGGAATGTGCCGAACTTATAGATTCTTTTGCTTGGAAACATTGGAAAAATATTTCAAGCCCTACTAATTGGGAAAATGTTCGTATGGAAATCGTAGATATTTGGCATTTTATCCTCAGTCTTTTACTTGAAGAATATACAAATAAAAAGGATAAAAATTTCCAAGCCATAGCGAATGAAATCATCTGTGTTAGTGTTTTTCAAGATTTTTGCAAAGAAGAGGGCAATCCTAGCGAAAATGATCTTTATAGCATTTTAAATGACATAGAACTTATCATTCATAAATGCAGTGGCTTTGGATTTAGTCTTGGAGAGCTACTTTCTAATTATTTTATCCTAGCGATTAAGTGTGGACTTAATCTTGAAATTCTTTATAAAACCTACATAGGAAAAAATATTTTAAATATTTTTAGACAAAACAATGGCTATAAACAAGGTACTTATAAGAAAGATTGGAACGGAAAAGAAGATAATGAAGTATTGGCTGAAATTTTAGAGCAAGAGCTTGATTTTGATACTATTTATAAAAAATTAGAAGAATATTATAAAAAGGTGTAATTTGAAAATTTTAAGACTTGCTATTAAGGATTTTTTCACACTTCAATTTTTGAAATTTGCCTTAATTCCACTTACTTTTAGTTTTATTTTGATGATATTTTTGGCAATTTTTGGTTTTTCTTTTTTGCTTGATTATTTTAATTCTTTATTTAGTGTTGGAGAAGACTCGTTTTGGGCATGGTTTTACGCTCTTCATTTTGTTCAAATTTTAATTACGCTTATAAGTGTTTTATTTTCGGGCTTTGTTATAATTTTTGCTTCAGTTTTCCTAGCCCTTTTTATCACCTCTTTTCTTACTCCTCTCATTGTAAAACAAATCAATAACAAATACTATCATCACGAAGTACAAAACATCTCAAATATGTATATAATTTTTGAAATTTTCAAAATATTTTTAAAATTTATAGGAATTTTTTTACTTTGCACCTTGGCTTTGTTTTTGCCTTTTATCAATCTTTTTGTGTATTATCTTGCTTTTTATTATCTTTTTCACAAGCTTTTAATGCTTGATATAACAAGTTCGGTTTTAGATAAAGAAAATTTTAAAATTTTTAACGCTCAAGCATCTACCTTTGAATTTAAATTCAGCACTTTATGTTTTTACTTGCTCTCATCTATCCCGCTTTTAGGAATTTTTTTGCAAGTATTTTTTGTGATTTTTTTAACACATTTAGCTTATCAAAGAATTTTAAAATTAGAAGTTAAGGGATGAAATATCGATTTTGTGATTGTATAAATAAGCTCTTAAAAGTCTTGGTATTTTAGCGATTCTGCAAGCTTCTTTAAATTCTTTTGGCAATTTTTGACAAGTTTCATATTTAAAAACGATAGCCTTTTCATCCTTATACACGATGCCTATTTTTCCACCTAAAACACAATCGCCCTTCAAAAACTCTTTTCTTTGTGCTGCGCTTAAAAGCAAACCTTTCATTTTTACAGCCTTAGCAATCAAACTTTCATTTTTAGGACAAATCATAAGACCTTGAATTTCTTTTATAGACTCCAAATCATAGAGTTTTTTTCTATCCTCATCAAGATAAAAAAAACTTCTTTTTAAACCTTGATGAAATTTACTCACAAAGGCATTGGAAAAATTTTTTCTTATATAATTTCTAAAATATTTTTCATTCTCATTACTCTCATCTTGAAAATAAAAAATATCATTCTCTTTTAAATAACTTAAAATTTCATCCTTACTCATAAAAAGCAAAGGGCGTAAAAGTGTATAATTTGAGCGCTTTTCACACTCTTGCATGCCTAAAATTTCAGCCAAACCCGCCCCACGAGAAAGCTGCATTAAAAACCACTCCAATTGATCATTGAGATGATGAGCTAAGATAAGATTGCTATAATTTTGCTCAAGACAAATTTTTTCAAAGAAATCATAACGAAAATCCCTAGCTTCTTTTTCAAAATTCCCCTTTATCACAGGAGCACTTTTTATAAAAATTTTTTTATGAAATTCCAAGGCAAGCTCCTTGGCTTTTTGCTCTTCTAAATCGCTATTTTTTCGTGTTTTATAATTAATCATCACAAGATCAAAATCAATCTTTTTTTGCACTAAAAAACGAAAAAGTGCACTAGAATCACTTCCATAAGAAAAAGCGAGTAAATTTCTACCCTTTTTTAACAAGGATAAAATTTCATCTTTAATTTGCATCTATTTTTCTTAAAGCCTTGGCTATGAGCTTTTTACCAACATTTTGAATGATTTCGCATTCATAAATTTGTCCCATTTCCAAATTCCTGCATTCGCTTTCATTGATAAGAATTTCTCCATCAATCTCTCTATCCCATCTTAAATCTTTAGCTGCGATAAAAAACTCACCCTCGCTACTCTCACCTGTACAAACAACTAAGCGCTTTTTTCCCACTTCTTTTTCAAAACTTTTTTCTATGACTTCATCTACAATTTTTTCTATGATTTTAAGCCTTTTATTGATCACTTTAAAAGGCACTTGCTCCATATCAAAAGCAGCTGTATCTTCTTCTTTAGAATACGCAAAAACACTCACTCTATCAAAACCAAAATCTTTGATAAATTCACAAAGCTCCTCAAAATCCGCATCACTTTCACCTGGGTGCCCTACGATAAAACCCGTACGCAAAAAGCTATCAGGTGCACTTTTCATCAAATTTAACATTTCTTTAAGTCTTGTGCTATTTGCTCCGCGTTTCATAATCTTAAGCATATTGTCGCTAATGTGTTGCAAAGGCATATCAAAATAATTTACAAAAATTTTAGAAGCTATAATGCGCTTGATCAAAGCCTCACTCGCACTTGTAGGATAAAGATATAAAATTCTAGCCGCTTTAATACCCTCGATCTTTTCTACCTCATCAATCAAACGTATAAGCCCATCTTTTTCACCCTTATCAAACAAATAAGAACTCGTATCTTGTGCGATAAAAGAAAAATCCTTATAACCCCTAGCCACCAAATCTTTAAGCTCGGCTATAATGCTAGAAATTTCACGCGATTTTAACTTACCCTTAAAACTTGGGATCGCACAAAAAGAACATTTTTGATTGCAACCTTCAGCGATTTTTATAAAAGCATGCGAATTAGAACCTGTGATGATGCGTTTGGAGTTTTCACCCTGCAAATAAGTCGAATTTGAAAATAAATTGGTTTTTTTAAGTATCATTTCATCGATTCTTTCATAATCACCCACACCAGTAAAAAGATCAACTTCAGGAAGTTCTTTCATAAGCTCTTCGCGGTAACGCTGCATCAAACAACCCGTCACAACCAAAAGCGAATCTTTTTTTCTTTGCTCATGCAAATCTAAAATCGCATTGATACTTTCTTTTTTTGCACTATCTATAAAGCCACAGGTATTTACGATTAAAACATCAGCTTTACTTGGC
>NZ_AINS01000006.1 GCF_000254135.1 Campylobacter coli LMG 9860 | reverse complement strand
TCTTCATCATTAAAATGATCTTTCATGTAATTGAAAAATTCAGCCAAAAGCTCTTTTACTTCATTTTTGCTTACCGATCTATCAGAAACAATTTCAACCTTTGCTGCAAGCTCAAAAAGTTTTTTATGCTGATCATCAATTTTGGCATTGTGCACACTAAAACTGCTATCCCATTTTGGAAGCATTTTGACTCCTTGAAAAATTTATTTGCATTAAAGATTATAACATAAAAATAAGTTAAATATAAATTAATTTGTATTAAACCATTTTTTCAATATTTTTTGATACAATTTCAAGAAATATCAAAGAAAGGTGTCTTGTGGCAGCTAGAATTCTGCTTTTAGAAGATGATTTAAGTTTAAGTGAGATTATAGAAGAATTTTTAATCGATGAGGGTTATGAAGTTTATTTATGCACCAATGCTAAAGAAGCTTTAGAACTTGCTTATGAAAAACATTTTGATTTGTGGATACTAGATGTTAAGGTTCCTTTGGGTGATGGATTTTCTTTATTAAAAGAATTAAGAGCTTGTGGAAAACAAACTCCAGCTATTTTTATGACTTCTTTAAATACGACAGAAGATTTGAAAGAGGGTTATAATGCAGGTTGTGATGATTATATACGCAAGCCTTTTGAGCTTGCAGAACTTTCAATTCGTATTCAAGCTTTGTTAAAGAGAGCTTTTTCTCATAAAAATGAAGATTATGAAGATTTGGGGAATGGGTTTAAATTCAGCTTTACCTCACAAATTCTTTATCATTTTGATAAGGCTTTAACTCTACCCAGTAAAGAGATCAAGCTATTATCTTTGCTTTTAAAAAATAAAAATAATTTTTTAAGTACAGAAAGAATCTTTGAAGAGCTTTGGGAGTATGATGAAGAACCTAGCGAGCTTAGTTTAAGAGCGTATATTAAAAATTTACGCAAAATATTAGGAAAAGAAAAAATTATCAATCAAAGGGGTAGAGGATATTGCTATGGCTAAAAAAGTCATTAGGCAAATTTTATTGATTTATTTAACTACTACGGGTATTTTTTTAGCAATCTTTTTTACCTTATGGTATCAAAAATTATATGAAGAATTAGTGGTTGTAAAAGGTACTTCTTTAAGAGAAAATCATAGAAATATCATTATAAATATCCTAAATTCTCGTTTTGTTCCTATGAATGAAAGTGCTAGCAATATTGCTCAAAGTACTGGACTTAAATTTGCTATTTTTGATAAAAAACAAGCTATTTTTGATAATTTGGATTTTGATTTTAGAAAAGCAAAGGTTGAACTTAAGGGCAGGGGAATTTACGATGGAAAAGTATTTTTTCTTGATCGTATGAATACAGATAATTATTTTTTAAAACATACAAATGAAGATAATGCAAATACTGAAAGTGGATTGAAAATTTTAATTCAAGGTGAGGATGTTAAAAAGGATCTTATTTGGATTAGAATAAAGGTTTTTTCTTTTGCTATTATGGCTTTTTGCATATTGGGTCTGATAGCTTATATTTTAGTAAAAATTGCCCTAAAGCCACTAGAGGATAAGATTATCACTCTTAATCGGTTTATCAAAGATTCAACCCATGAGCTTAACACCCCTTTAAGTGTGATTTTGATGAGTATAGAACAACTTGAAAATCAAAAACTAGAGCATAATACCAAATTCACAAGGATAAAATTAGCTGCAAAAAGTTTATCTCAAGTGTATTCAGATCTTGTTTTTTATAATTTTCCCAATACCTTAGAGCTTAACAAACAAGAACTTGACCTAAAAGCATTGATTGAAGAAAGGCTAGAATATTTTAAAATATTTTTTGAGCAAAAGAAAATCAGTCTAAAGCTTAATTTACATCAAGCAAGTATTTTCGCTTCTAAAAACCAAATTTCTAAACTCATAGATAATCTTTTAAGTAATGCAATCAAATACAACAAAAAAGGTGGGGAAATTTTGATAGAGTTAAAAACAGGTTTTTTAAGTATCGCAGACACAGGTTGTGGAATTTCAAAACCAAATCTTAAGCATATTTTTGATAGATATGCGAGATTTAATACCGATCAAGGAGGCTTTGGCATAGGGCTTTCTTTGGTGAAAAAGATTTGCGATGATAATGATATTAAAATCATTTGCGAATCTGTAGAAAATCAAGGGAGTGTTTTTGAGTTAAGCTGGAGTGCAAAGAAGATTTGAAAAAGGACAATAAAATTTTTGCATCCACTTGCTTGAAACTCTCTATAAACATTTTCTCATTTTATAATAGTTATTATCAATAAAAATTTATTTTTCTATAAAAATAAGTTTATTAAAAAAGCTTTATTATAGATATTTAATCTTATAAAATAAAATAAATTTTTGATAATTAATATTAAATTTATTAAATATAAAGTAGAATTTCACAAATTACAAAGGAGAGAAATGAACCATGAAAAAAAGTTTGATTTATCTCATAGCTTTATGTTTGTCTTATACAGCTATGCAAGCTGTTTGTAAATATGCCGAAGAACAAAGAGAAGATAGGGCTGTGCCTATTGCTGCTTTAATAAGGCTTGGTATGGGTTATGGCATTTCGTATGCTAATGCACCAGGTGTTGGAGAGCAAACATACATAGGAAGACCACCTTTTGGGGGATGTCATTGACACACAATGATTTAAGCAATCTTTGTATCTTAATTTCACTTTTATTTTTAGAGTATATTTTGATAAATGCGAAGACTTTTAGGCAAATGACTCGCTTTGCAAATTTTTATGGCGTGATTATGGTATTGTCTTTTATCGTATCTTGGCAGATTTTTAATGCGTATTTTAATTTTCTTGTTTTTTTGATTTTATTTTTTGTATCTTATAAAATTTGGCAGTTTAAAAAGAAATAATCAGCAAGGAATTTGCTGATTATTCGTAGTAGGGCTTACATCATTCCGCCCATGCCACCCATTCCGCCCATGCCACTCATATCAGGCATTGCAGGTTTATCTTCTTTGATCTCGCTGATTGTTGCTTCTGTGGTTAAAAGCATACTAGCTACAGAAACTGCATTAAGTAAAGCTACTCTTTCTACTTTAACTGGATCGATAATTCCACTTTCAAGCATATTTACATATTCGCCTTTTGCAGCATCAAAACCTGTATTTTCATCCTTAGCATTTTCAACGCTGTTTACAACTACACCTGCATCAAATCCTGCATTTTCAGCGATTTGTCTTAAAGGTGCTCTTAAAGCTCTTTCAACTATAGCCGCGCCGATAGCTTCATCACCTTTTAAATCAAGATTGATTTTAGCTTTAGCTTTGATTAAAGCTGCGCCACCGCCTATTACTATACCTTCTTCAACTGCTGCTTTAGTTGCACTTAAAGCATCATCAACGCGATCTTTTTTCTCTTTCATTTCAGTTTCAGTTGCCGCACCTACTTTGATAACTGCAACACCACCGCTTAATTTAGCAAGTCTTTCTTGTAATTTTTCTCTATCATAATCAGAGCTTGTTTCAGCTATTTGAGCCTTGATTTGATTTACTCTTGCATCAATATTTGCTTTTTCGCCTGCGCCATTTACGATGGTTGTGTTATCTTTATCGATGATTACGCTTGAAGCTTGTCCAAGATCTTGTATTGTAGCGCTTTCAAGAGTTCTTCCAAGCTCTTCAGAGATCACTTCACCACCTGTTAAAATCGCTATATCTTCAAGCATAGCTTTTCTTCTATCTCCAAAACCTGGAGCTTTTACAGCAGAGATATTTAATACGCCGCGTAGTTTGTTTACAACTAAAGTTGCAAGTGCTTCACCTTCGATATCTTCAGCGATGATTAAAAGTGGTTTCCCTGTTTTTTGAATTTGTTCTAAAACCGGTAACAAATCTTTTAAATTTGCAATTTTTTTATCAAAAAGCAAGATGTAAGGATTTGAAAGTTCTACCGTCATTTTTTCTGCATTGGTTATAAAATAAGGGCTTAGATAACCTCTGTCAAATTGCATACCTTCAACTACATTTAATTCATCATTGATTGATTTTGCTTCTTCAACAGTGATAACACCATCTTTGCCTACTTTTTCCATAGCATCTGCTATTAAATTTCCGATTTTTTCATCTGAATTTGCTGAAATTGTAGCAACTTGAGCGATTTCTTTTTTATCTTTTACTTCACGAGAAAGTTTTTTAAGTTCAGCTACAATTGCTTCGCAAGCTTTATCCATACCTCGCTTAACTTCGATAGGATTTGCTCCAGCTGTAATATTTCTTAAACCTTCTTTAAAAATAGCATGCGCTAAAACAGTTGCAGTTGTTGTGCCATCACCTGCTTGATCTGCTGTTTTGCTTGCCACTTCTCTAACAAGTGAAGCACCCATATTTTCAAGACTGTCTTTAAGTTCTACTTCTTTAGCTACACTTACACCGTCTTTAGTGATAGTAGGTGCACCAAAGCTTTTTTGGATTAAAACATTACGACCTCTTGGTCCCATAGTAACTTTTACTGCATCATTTAATTTTTTAACACCTTCATAAAGTTTGTTTCTTGCTTCATCTGAAAAAATAATTTCTTTTGCCATTTGTCTATCCTTTTTTTTAAATTATTTTAAAATTCCTAAAATATCATCTAAATTTAAAACTAAATATTCGCTATTATCAATTTTGATTTCTGTTCCGCCATATTTAGCAAATACGATTTTATCACCATTTGCAATATCAGTGATTTCTTTACTTACTGCTACTACTTCACCCATTAAAGGCTTTTCTTTAGCATTATCTGGTATAATTATACCCGAAGCTGTTGTTTTGGTTTCTTCTACGCGTTTTACTAAAACACGCTTTCCTAAAGGTTGAAAATTCATTTTGTCCATCCTTAAAAATATTGATTTTTAGCACTCTTTAATTTTGAGTGATAATATCATACTATAAAAAATGAATTTTGTCAATACTTTGAGTAAAAATATTTATAAAACTTTAGTTAATTAGACTAAAGTTAATTAATAAAAAAAACTAAAGGATTTAAAGTGAAGAAAATATTTTATGGAGTAGCGGCTTTTATTGTGGTGCTTTTAATCGCACTTTATACCTTGCTTTTTACTAGCCTTGGTAATAATATAGTCGCAAATTTTATTCAAGATAAAATCAAGCAAAGTACAGGTCTTGATGCCAATATTACTCAGTTTGTTTTGTGTTTTTCAAGTCTTGATATTGAGGCAAATTTAGCCAATATGGCCGATTTAAAACTAGAAGGAAATTTAAGTCTATTTAAACTTGGCTTTGATCTTGATTATATTATCAGTTTGGATAAAAATTATGCTAAAAATTTAGGTTTAAATTTAAATCAAAATTTGGCTTTTTTGGGAAAGATTAATGGTAAATCGAGCGATTTTATGATCGATGGCAAGGGGTATTTGTTTGGTTCTAATGTGCTTTTAGATGCAAGAGTTTATAATTATTCTCCTATTGCTTTAAATTTAAGCGCTAACGATCTTCAAATTTCTGAATTGCTAGCACTTTTTGGACGAGGAAATTTAGCCAAAGGAACTATAGATATAGCAAGTAAAATTTCTGCTAAAGATTTAAAACCTGATGGAAATGCTATCATTAAACTTGATAATACTTATATAAATTATGCAGAAATTAAAAAAGAATTCAATATAGATTTACCTGAAAATTCCAATCTTAAAGCTGAAATTTTAGCAAATATTAAAGATGATACAGTCTATACAGTGAGTAAAATTTATAATAGTTATTTAACTTTACAAACTCAAAAAACCCTTTATAATCTTATTCAAAATACCCTAAATACGGATTTTGATCTATCAGTCCCTAATCTTGCAAAACTTGAAAAGCTTACAAAAACAAAGCTAAATGGATCTTTAGGAGTAAAGGGTGATGCGAGTGTGGCTAATAATGCTTTAACTGGTTTAAATGCTAATGTTATAGGGCTTGGCGGAGAAGTGAAGGCAAATTTAAAAAACAATCAATTAAATCTTAATGCAAGCAATGCTAGCTTGGAAAAAATACTAGCTCTTATAGGCTATGGTGGTATTGTTTCTGGAAATTTAAATGCAAATCTTGTAAGCGAGGGATTGGATTTTGCAAATTTCAATGCAGATGTAAAAATCAATAATGCAAAATTAAATAGTGCTGAAATTAAAAAAATAGCCAAGCTCGATCTTCCAAATACAAATTTTAGTCTTGATGCCAAAGCTAAAGCTAAAAATGGCAATATATCTTATAATGCGCTTTTAGCATCTAATTTGCTCAATATTAAAAAACTTGATGGAACTTACAATCTTAAAAATGCAGAATTAAACACAGACTTAAATGCTTTTATTGATGATTTATCTCAATTTAATGCCATAGCAGGACAAAAGTTACAAGGCAAGGCAGAACTTAACGCAAAAGCACATATTATAGGCGCTCAAATTCAGAATTTAAATGCTAATGCAAATATAGCAGGTGGATTAATCAAGGCAAATTCTAATGGAAAAAAATTAGACTTAGATATAAACAAGCTTGATCTTTCCAAGGTTTTTACTATTGTAGGTATGCCAAATTATGCAAGCGGGATAGTTAATGCTAGTGCGCGTTTAGATGATATAAATTTTAACAATCTTAATGGCAAGATAAATGCAGAAGCTAAAGGTATTTTAAATGCTGTAGTTTTAAGTCAGATAATGGATAAAAAATTTCCAAGCAATACAAATTATGATTTAAATATCAAAGCAGATTTAAAAAATAATATCGCTGATTTTGAGGGTGTTTTAAATTCTTCTTTGGCTAATCTTAGTAATTTTAAAGGAAAATTTGACATTAACAAAATGGTGTTAAATTCGGATTATGTTTTAGATATTGCTGATTTTTCAAAGCTAGGTTTTTTACTCGATAGAAAACTCAAAGGAAAGGCGAGTTTTAATGGAAAAATTGGTTTTGATAAAACTTTAAATTTTACTGCATTGAGTAAAAATTTATTTGAAGGAAAACTTGATAGTACTTTGAAAAATAATATTTTAAATGCAAAGTTAGAGGGAGTGGATTTAAGTACTTTGGCAAGTGGACTTGATTTTATAGATATATATCAAGGCAAGGCAAATTTAGATGCTAAGTATAATCTTATAAGCGAGCAAGGAGACGTTAATGCAGATATGAAAGAGGGTAAGCTTAAACCTAATGCTATCACTGCAGCTCTTAAGCTTATTACTTTAAAAGATATCACTACTGATGTTTTTCATACTGCCAATGCTAAAGCGCTTATTAACAAAGAAAACATCAAGCTTGATTTAAATATGCAAGCGGATCGTTCTTATGTCCTTGTTTCTTCAGGTATGCTGAATTCTAAAAGCGGAAGCTTGAATTTGCCTTTTGATATCAAGATAGATAGAGCCAATTTTAAAGGCAATATAACAGGAACAACACAAAAGCCCCAAGTTAAACTTGAAGCGGGTAGTGTAGTAAATTCCATTAAAAATATTGTAGGTGATAAAGCCCAAGATGGAGTTCAAAAAGCAGGAGAAAAAGTAGATGAGGGTATCAATAAATTATTGAATAAAATTTTTTAAGGTTAAGTGATGTTTAATGGACTTATAAGAGAGATTGCTAAGGTTAAATCTTATCAAAATAATGTTTTGAATTTAAAGGCAAATTATCGCCCTAATTTGGGCGATAGTGTAGCTGTTAATGGAGCTTGTTTGAGCGTGACTAAACTTCATAGCGATGGTTTTGAACTCGAACTTTCACACGAGAGTCGCAAGCACATAGCAGTACAAAATTTAAAAGATAAGGTGCATATAGAACCTGCTTTAAGGTATGGAGATAGGATAGATGGACATTTGATGCAAGGACATATTGATTTTATTGGTAGGCTTGAAAAGATTGAAAAAGATGAAAATGGGGTTGATTTTTATATAGCTTTGCCTAAAGAAGCGATGAAATTTATGGCAAGAAAAGGCAGTATAGGTATAGATGGGGTTAGCCTTACGATCAATGAAATTATAGAAAATGGCGTTAGATTAACCATTATACCTATTACTTTTAAGGAAACACTTTTTAAAGAATATGAAATAGGCCGAGAAATCAATATAGAAAGCGATTTGCTTGCTCGTTATATTTATGCACAAATGCAAGATAAGGATAAGGGACTATCATGGGAAGAAGTGGAGAGAATTGCTTATCTTTACTAGAGAATCAAAAAGTCAGTGTTTTTTGCGCTTATGATAAAGACTATAATATCTTTAGAGCCAAAGTTCATAAAGAAAATTTATTTTCTCATTTGGGTTTTAAGGATATTGAAAAATGTGTTTTTATGGATCAAATTCACTCCAATAAAGTTGAAATTTATGATGAGAATTTAAAAAATCTAAGTTGCGATGGCTTGATAAGTATAGAAAAAAATACCGCACTTTGTGTTTTAAGTGCTGATTGTTTGCCTTTGATTTTATGGCATGAAAGTGGCATTATAGCGGCACTTCATTCAGGAAGAAAAGGGAGTTTTGAAAATATTTTAAAAGAGTGTGTGGATAAAATTTATACAAAAAATCCTAATTTAGACATGCAGAAATTTCATCTTTTTATCTTGCCTAGTATTTGTGCTAAAAACTATGAAATAGATGGAGAAATTTTAGAATTTGCAAGAGTAGAATTTAAAGATTTTTTAGATGAAAGAAAACTTGATTTAAAAGCTTTGGTAAAATTTCAGGCTCAAAATTTAGGTATTAAAAATATTATCGACAGTAATATTTGTAGTTTTGATGATAAGACATTTTACTCTTATCGTCGCGATAAGACTTTAAAACGCTTTGTGAGTGTTGTTTATCTAAAGGGTTGATTGATGTATGAAAAAAAAGATTTAAGAGTATTAAAAATTATTCAAAAAGCTAGAGAGTTTGGGGATGGGGATTTGCTTAATGAAGCTTTAGTAAATCAGCTTGTTAATGCTGAATTTAAAGAGATAGAAAGCAAAGAAAGAGAAGAGCTTATAGCTCTTCTTAATTCCTTGATAGAAGCTAAAGATAAGGCTTTGCTTAGCAATCCTTAAAATTCTATATAATTTTCAAAATCTTCTTCTTTAGGAGGATTTGGCTTATTAGCAGCTAAGGCTTCGTTTATAATTCCTTCATATTTTACTATAGTGCTTTTAAATTCTTCTTTGGCTTTTCCGCTTAGCTCTGATTTAGCGATTTTAACTACTGAAGCAGGATTGATGGCTTTATTGTTTAGATAAACACCAAAATGTAAATGTGGGCCTGTACTCATGCCTGTTGAACCTACATAACCAATGAGTTGACCTTGATTTACTTTTTGGCCCTTCTTAATTTTTGCAAAACGACTTAAATGAGCATATAAAGTCATATAGCCTGAATCATGCTTTACTTGTATGACATTTCCATATCCTCCTTTAGTGCCTACAAAAGTGATTGTCCCTTTGCCTGCACTTTTTACAGGTGTTCCAGTAGGCGCTGCATAGTCTATACCAAGGTGTGCACGATAGCGTTTAAGTATAGGATGATATCTTGCAGTACTAAAAGTTGATGATATTCTTGTATAATTTACAGGTTTGGTTAATAAAAAAGCTTCCACTTCTTTTCCATCGCGATTGTAAAAAATATCATTAAAAGCGAATACTTCTTGTGCATTTTTGTTAATTTCTACTACAGCCATTTTTATAGCAATATCCCCCCAAAGTTTTCCCATGCGTCTTTTTTGCTCATAATAAAGAGTAACCTTATCGCCTTTTTGGATATTGCGAAAGTTAACACTTCCTCGAAAGGAGCGCACCATAGCACGAGCTAGAGTACTGCTACCACTTTCTTCATAAACATCTTGATAGGCTGAACTTTTGATTGTTAAATGTAAAATTCTATCTTCTTTTTGATAAGAAATAGGAGAAAAGGCAAGGGTGTATTGATTGTTTTTATCTTTATAAATATGAATTTGTAAATCATCACTGATAGGGATTAAAACTTGTTCTATATTATTATTTTCATCTTTTAAAACTTGATATTTTACTTTATAAGCTATATCAGAGGCAAGTTCTTGATCTTCTCTATCAAGCCCATAATAAAGCGATATAGGGATAGAATTTCTTTGCAAGAATTTAAGCAAAGTATCGCCATTATCCCAAGTAAGTTCTTCAACACTAAGTGCGGCAAAACTTTGAATAACAAATGCAAATAGGAGTAAGAGTTTTTTCATATAAAGACCTTATTTTTTCGAGGATTTTTAAATTTTTAAAAGCTATATTTTACTTTATAATTCTTACAATTGCTTAACAAAAAAGGATTATAATACATTAAATTGATTTTTTAAGGAGTTAGTTTGCTTAAATTTCTAGCATTTATTTTAAGCTTAAGTATGAGTCTTTTTGCAATAGATTTAAATTTAAAGCCTGTAAAAATGGAACTTTTAAAGGTTGAAGATATTTATGGTTATGTTGAAGATAGTCCTGATATAAAATTAAATTCAAGCGGTGTTGTTATACAGCGTTTTCAAACTTCAAAAAGCATTATAGCAAGAGCTAGTGTTATAGCTAAAGAAAAGGGTTTGGCAAAATTAAAATTCAGTGTTTTTGCTGATCTTGAGCAAGATGCCTTGCCTTTGCCAAATGTTGTACCACAAAAGGGTGATGAGGTGGTTTTAAATTTTCTTTATGATAGAGGTTTAGTGATTGCTCCAGATGAACAAACTTATAATGAGCTTGTATTTAGCTTTCCAGAAATTTATTTTACTCATATTGATATGCTAGGAGCACAACTCATCCGCTCTTCATCTCTTGCTCCAAAGCGTAGTGATTTTAGAAAATTTTGTGCCGATAATGCTGTGGGAATTTTGATTTTTGCTTTAGAGGATAAGGCAAAGATAGTTGATTGTCAAGATTTTAGTGAGCTTTATGAATTAACCATATCTAAACCAAGCAGTATACAAGTTCCTTTTTATTCTCGTATAGGTGGTTATAAAAGTAATTTTTTTGATTTTAATTCCCAAGAAGTGGGTAATTATTATAGATATTATGATGCTTTAATTAATATTCCTAAGGTAAGCCAATGAAAAAAGAATTTGAACAATATTTTATAAAACTTCTAGGTAGTGAAAATGCTTATTTTGATGATATTCATAAGCGTGCTTATAGTTATGATGCTACAAAAAAGCATTATTTGCCCGATGGGGTGATGTTTCCAAGAAACGAGGAGGATATTTCTAAAATATTAAAATTTTGTAATGAAAATAATATCATTATCGTTCCTCGTGGGGCGGGTTCGGGTTTTACAGGAGGAGCTTTGGCTGTTAATGGAGGTTTGATTTTAAGCTTTGAAAAACATATGAATAAAATTCTAGAAATCGATCTTGAAAATTTAGTCGCAGTAGTGCAACCAGGTGTGATTAATATACATTTACAAAGAGAAGTGGCTAAGCATGGACTTTTTTATCCGCCCGATCCTGCTAGCATGGAGTATTCTAGCTTAGGAGGCAATGTAAGTGAAAATGCTGGAGGTATGAGAGCTGCAAAGTATGGCATTACTAAAGATTATGTTATGGCTTTAAGGGCTGTGTTGCCTAATGGGGAAATCATTCGTGCGGGTAAACGCACCATCAAAGATGTTGCAGGATATAATCTCGCAGGTATTTTAATCGCGAGTGAGGGTTCTTTAGCGGTTTTAAGTGAGCTTACCTTAAAGCTTATTGCCTTGCCTAAATTCAAGAAAACAGCTTTTGGAATTTTTCCAAGTGTAAAAAGCGCTATGAATGCAGTTTATAAGAGTCTTGCAAGTGGGGTTAATCCTGTATCTATGGAATTTTTAGATAATCTTAGCATTAGAGCAGTAGAAAGTAAATTTAACAAAGGTTTGCCTGTGGATGCGGGAGCTATTTTGATTGCTGATGTAGATGGCAATGTAAAAGAAGCTATTGATGAAGATTTGAAAATTTTAGGAGAGCATTTTTTAGACACAGGAGCAAGTCAGTTTAAAATAGCCAAAGATGAGCAAGAAGCAGCAGATATTTGGTTTGCTAGAAGAAATTGTTCTCAAAGTATAGCTATGTATGGGACTTTAAAATTAAATGAAGATATTACTGTCCCAAGGTCAAAACTTCCTGCTTTACTTGAAGGTATAGATGAAATTTCTAAAAAATATGGTTTTAAAATTCCTTGTTTTGGTCATACTGGTGATGGAAATGTGCATACTAATGTTATGGTTCCTGATAAAAATGATGAAGAACAAGTAAAAAAAGGCTATGAAGCAGTAGAAGAGGTATTTAGGCTTACTGTGGAGCTTGGAGGAACTTTAAGTGGAGAGCATGGAATAGGACTTTCTAAGGCTCCTTTTATGAAATTAGCTTTTTCTGATGCCGAAATGAATTTAATGAGAAATATTAAAAAAGCTTTTGACCCAAATAATATTCTCAATCCTTTTAAAATGGGGCTTTAAAAAGGAAAAGATTGAAGAGAATTTTTGCTATTTTATCCAATTTGCGAGATAAAGAAATTTTAAATTATGCCGCAGCGCTTAGTTTTTATACTATTTTATCTTTGATACCGATTTTGTTTGTGTGTTTTTCTGTTTTTACGCAAATTTCAAGTTTTAAGGCTTATTATGAAAAAGCCAAGCAAATCATTTTTGCTTTTTTAATACCTGCACAGCAAGATATAGTTGCTGCTTATCTTGACACATTTTTAAATAATAGTGTAAATTTGGGTATAGTGGGTCTTATAGCGATGACCTTTACTTCTTTGGCTTTTTTTTCAGGCTATGATTTTGTAATCAATCGCATTACAAAAAGTGAGCCAAAAGGACTTTGGCAAAGTATTAGTTCTTACTGGACGCTTTTAACCCTTGTCCCACTAGGCTTAGGACTTAGTTTTTATATATCGGGTTTGATTCAGCAAGCTTTGGATGATTATAAAATAGGTTTTAATTTTTTTGAAATTTTGCCTTTTGTGATCATTTGGGGTTTGTTTTTTATATCTTATTCAAGTTCTATTCAAAAAGGAACTCTTAAAAGCTTGATATTCGTTTCTTTTGCGGCGGGAGCTATTTGGTATATAGGAAAGAATTTGTTTGTATATTACGTGGTATATAATAAAACATACGCTAGCGTTTATGGATCTTTTTCTACTATTTTATTCTTTTTTATTTGGATTTATATTTCTTGGATTGTTTATCTTTTTGGGATTAAAATTTATTATTTTTTAAATCATAATCATGATAAAGGGGATAAAATTCGCAAAAATACAAAAAAGAGCTAAAATTTTATAACGCATAGCTATGAAAGAAAGTATGAGATAGGATATTAAAGCCCAAGTTGGTATTTTAATATTTAAAGCATAAAATTTAAGATTAAAAAAGTCAATCAATACAGGATCTAAAAGATTTCCATGTGCTATAAAATGCAAACATAAAACCAAAGGATAAAAGACTATAAAAATTCCACTCAAAATAATGGCTAGGAATTGCTGATAGCTGATAAGAGGAAAGAAATAAAGCACAGGAGTAATCATACAAAAAAATGTCCATATATTCACTAAGATGATATTTAAGAAATTGTTAAATAATTTTGAAAAATGGTGCAAATATAAAAAAATATAAAAAACTCCTAGGCAAGAAAAGAAAAATCCTATACTCAATAAAAGCCTAGGATAAAGGACTATACAAAGATATATACTTATAAAAAGGGTAAAAAAGCTTAGAATTTTGATATTTTTACAAAGCAGATAAAAACCCCAAAGAGCCATGATTAAAGAACGAACATAAGAAGGCACAAAGCCTATAAGATAAGCATAAGCAAAAAGCAAGATAAAAATAAAAATGCTTAAATCAAAGCGTAAGCTTCTATAGGGAAAATATCTTTTTTGAAAAAAACTATACAAGGGTGCGAGTATAAAAAATACCAAAGTAAAAAGTAAACCTATATGATAACCACTGATTGCTATTAAATGAGCAACACCATAATGATTAACATCGTTTCTAAGTTCTGAGGAGATGGGCAGGGCAAAAAATAAAGCTCCGTAAAATTCTTGTATTTTTTCATTTGTATGTTGGTTTAAAAAATAAGAAATGAGAGTATTGTTTTTAAGATATCCTAATACTTCAAAACCATAGCTAGGAGCATAAAAGCTTTTTCCAAGATAATCCTTAAAGGAAATATTATTTGTGATTATTTTTAAATTCAAAAGCTGATTTTTGCTTAAATTTAAATCCTTAAAGCTTGTAGTATAAAGGATAAAATCCTTTGTTTTAAGTTTTAAAACCCAGTATTTTTTATTGTTTTTATTATGTTTTGGATAATACTGTAAAAGCAAGGCATTTTCTACTAGATAATGTTTCTTTTCTTTAAGGTTTAAAAAATGATTATATTCTAAAAATATATTAAAAACAAAAACAATAAAGCCAAATAAAAATAAATAACGGAATTCTTTAAGGTTTAGATATAAAGAATTCCAAAAAGACATTATTTTTTAGAAAATTTAGCCAAATAAAACCAAATAATTCCAACCAATACGATTAAAAATAAAGGTGCAATATAAGGATAAGAGCTTAACTTATTAAAAATTGCTTCTATGGCAAAACCAAATGCATAAGCGCTATATCCTAAAAGCACTGCCCAAAGTAAACTAGCAAAAGTATTGATGATGAAAAAATTAATAAATTTATATTTTGCTATGCCTGCAGCTATGGGGATAAAAGTTTTTAAGCCATAGACAAATTTTTGAGTTATAAGCAAAACGACTCCATGTTGTTTGGTTTTCATCATAGCAAGGGCAAGTTTTCGGCGATGATTTTTAAAATAAGGCATAATATCTTTTTTATAGTATTTTCCAAGTATAAAAAGCAAGGTAGAACCCAAAGTATTAGCCACAAAAGCTATGCTTATACATAAAGCCAAATCCATTTTTCCTTGAGAGCTTAAAACTCCAGCGGCTAAAATTCCTACCATTCCACCACCTAAAGAATAGAAAAATAAAACTATATAGCCGTATTTTAGTAAGGTATCTATCATATCTTGCATATTAGCTCTCTTATTTGGCGTATTCTATGGCTCTTAGTTCGCGTATGACATTTACCTTGATTTCTCCAGGGTATTGCATTTTTTCTTGAATTTCAGCAGCTATTTCTTTGGCTAAAAGCACGCTTTCATCATCATTTACAAGTTTTGCATTTGCAATGACACGAATTTCTCTTCCCGCATTAATCGCATAAGCATTTTTAATACCTTCTTTGCTTTTAGCAATCTCTTCAAGCTCGCTTACTCTTCTTAAGAAAGCTTCTAAGACTTCGCGTCTAGCACCCGGTCTTGCAGCGCTGAGCGTATCGGCTGTGCAAACGGCTGCTGATTCTATGCTTGTAGCTTCTTCATGTCCATGGTGAGCATAAATAGCATTAATAACCACAGGATGTTCTTTATAGCGTTTGCAAAGTTCTGCTCCTAAGTCTACATGAGAGCCTTCAAAATCATGCGTTAAAGCTTTGCCTATGTCGTGTAAAATTCCTGCGCGTCGTGCTAAATTTTCATCCCCTCCACACTCAGCAGCGATGATTCCTGCCAAATGAGCTACTTCTAAAGAATGTGCTAAAGCATTTTGTCCATAGCTTGCGCGGTATTTAAGCTTTCCTATAAGTTTGGTGATTTCTGGATGGACCTTAGAAAGCCCTAAGTCCATCAGTATAGTTTCACCTTCTTCTAAAATAGCATTATCAAATTCTTTGCATACTTTTTCGTGAATTTCTTCTATGCGAGCAGGCTGAATTCTTCCATCTTCTACTAAAAGTTCAATCACCTTAGTTGCAATAGCACGGCGATAAAGATTAAAGCAACTTACTATGATAGCTCCAGGTGTATCATCGATGATGATATCTACTCCTAAAACCATTTCTAAGGTTTTAACATTGCGTCCTTCTTTGCCTATGATACGCCCTTTTAACTCATCGTTTTTGATGTTGACAACATTAATAAGTCTTTCAGCAGCAAATTCTCCTGCAAAACGAGAGGTTGCTTGTGCTATGATGTAATTTGCCTTTCTTTTAGCCTCATTTCTAGCCTCTTCTTCATATCTCCTAACGATATGAGCAATTTCATTGCGTGAGTTTTCTTCTACTTTTTCAAGAATGATATTTTTTGCTTCATCTTGAGTGAGCCCTGCTGAATGTTCTAAAATATTTAAAACATCATTGAGTTTTGTTTGGTATTGTTTTTTAAGCTTGTCAGCATCTGATTGTAAATCAAGCATTTGTTTTTTAGAGCGTAATAATTCTTCTTGATTTTCTTTTAAGCTTTCTTCTTGAAGTTGAAGTTTTTGCTCTTTTTTGGATAATTCATCAAATTTTTGATTGAATTCTTTTTGAATTTTGTGAGTTTTATCCTCGTATTTTTTTTTCACTTCAAGTTCGGCATTAAGGATTGAATTTTTGGCATCTTTTAAAATCAGTTCAGCTTCGTATTCTATAGCTTTTGCTTTCGCTTTTGCTTGCTCAACAAAAATTTCATATTTAGCATCATTGATTTTTTTTGCAACTAAATATCCTATTCCAAGACCGACTATAGCGGTTATAAGTGCGATAAGTGATTCTATCATATTTGTTGTCTTTCTTGTAGTATTTTTTATAAGGGTTGATATAAAATTCACCCGCAATATCATGCTCTTGGGTTAATTTTTTTTCACTTATAGCATTGATACTTTGAGCAAAAATTACAAGAGGTTTATAGTTTAAATTTTCAAAAAATCTATCATAAAAACCTTGCCCATGTCCTATTCTTTTTAATTCTCTATCTACTCCTATCACGGGTATGATAGCTATATCAATTTTAGTTTTCAAAAAGGAGTCCATGGGTTCTAATACCCCAAACCTTTTTTTAATAAAAGGCAATCTTAATTTTACAATTTTTAAACTTTTATCTTGCATAAATGGGACAAAAAGTTTATGATTTTTACTAAAAATATGTCTAAATTTGAGTAAATTTGGCTCATATCCTAAAGGAATGAAAATTAGAATATTTTTCGCTTTTGTTTTTTTAATCAAGTTAAAACATTCCTTAAACACTATGAAATCTTGCTTGAATTTAAGTTTTTTGTGTTGCGCGAGACGGTTTTTTTGCAAAGTCCTAAAAGATGTTTTTTGCATCGTGTGCCTTTTTAAAAATTATTATCTTAACTATGATATAATTTTAACATTTTTTACAAAGATACAAGGAAAATAATAGAATGAAAATTAAAAAAGTATTTACACTAGCTATACTCTTGAGTTTTTTTGTTGCTTGTAGCAATGATAAAGAAAAAGATCAAAGTGATATGAATGCAAGCGTTCAATCAAGCTTAAGTCAAAGTGAGAACTTGAGATTTAATCTCAATTTAATAGACGGAAATTCAATTTTTATAAAAAAAGATAATGAAAATTTAAATTTTGCTGATGGAGATAAAGCAACTTTGTTTGTGTTTTTTACTACTTGGTGTTCCCCTTGTATTGCAGAGATTCCGCATCTTAATAAGCTTCAAGAAAAATATGAAGAGCAGTTTAATATAGTGGGTGTTTTACTTGAAGATAAGAGTGATGAGGAGCTTAGAGCTTTTGCTCAAAAAAATCAGATTTTATATAAAATAGCCAATGGTGAAAATAATTATCTTTTAGCTAAAATTTTAGGCGGAGTTAATGGAATTCCTACTATGTTTTTATATGATAAAAACTCTCAGCTTATAAATCAATACTTAGGATTGATTCCAGAAGAAATGTTAGAAATTGATATACAAAAGGCGATACTTTAATGTTTGATTTTTTTAAAAAAGGACTTGCAAAAACCCTTGAAAGTATAGTGGGTGTTAAAGGTGAAAATAAAAAAATTACCAAAGATTTACTAGAGGAAATTTTACTTGAAGCAGATGTGGCGTATGAGATCGTAGAAGAAATCATTTATTATTTACCACCCAGTGATGAGGTTAAAAAAGAAGATTTAAAGCGTGTGATGGGTTCTTATTTTCTTTACGAAAATAAAGAATTCTTAGATGAAAAGCCTTTTGTGGAGCTTATTTTAGGGGTAAATGGCGCGGGTAAAACCACGAGTATAGCTAAGCTTGCTAATTTATACAAAAGCCAAGGTCAAAAAGTGATTTTAGGCGCTTGTGATACTTTTAGGGCAGGGGCGATAGAGCAGCTAAGACTTTGGTCTGAAAAAGTAGGGGTAGATATAGTTTTAACCCAACAAGGTCATGATCCTTCGGCGGTTGCTTTTGATACTATTAGCAAGGCTAGAGCTAAGGGTTTTGATAAGGTTATCATCGATACAGCGGGTCGTTTGCAAAATCAAAAAAATTTAGCCAATGAGCTAGAGAAAATCATTAGAATTTCGGCTAAAGCTATGCCTCATGCCCCGCATAGAAAAATTTTAGTACTTGATGGTACTCAAGGCAATGCCGGCATTTTACAAGCTAAAGCTTTTAATGAACTTGTTCAGCTTGATGGAGTTATTATTACTAAACTTGATGGCACAGCAAAGGGTGGAGCGCTTTTTAGTATAGCGCGTGAATTAGAACTTCCTATTTTGTATATAGGGGTGGGTGAAAAAATGCAAGATTTGATAGAATTTAATGCACAAAATTTCTTAGACACACTTTTAGAGGGTGTTTTTGATTAATTTAATTGTTCAAGCCTTAAAAAATTTTCTAAAGATTCCTTAATCTTATCTAGCTTTAAATTTTTCGCTATAAATACCAATTGCGAAGGATGATTAAGGCTTGAAATTTTAGTATGCGTAGGATGATAAATCAGATGTCCTACTCCATTAATGTTGGTTAGATAAGATTCCTCTGTATTGATAAGTCCTTTTACTCTTAGAATTTTTGATCCGTGTTCGTGTAAAAGCATGCTAAGCCAAATGCTAAAAATATTCCAATTTATAGCCTTGTCAAAAATAAGAGTTATAGAACTTATGTCATCTTTATGGCTTTTTATTTCTATATTTTTAATTTCTCTTTGAATTTTATGATGGCTAGAAAGCATATCGAAATTAAAATTTTCTTTGCTTATGATTTGTATATTAGGATATAAAGTGTTTATCTTTTCTTCTAAGCTTTGGGTATGGGGATTAAGATCTTTTTTTGTGAGTATTAAAAAATCAGAGCTTAATATTTGATTGCAAGCTTCTTCATTTTGTAAGTGATTAAGCCCTTCAAAAGCGTCAATACAAGTGATAATATTGGCTAATTCAAAATGGTTGGCTAAAAACACATCACTTTGAAAAGTAAAGATAATAGGTGCAGGATTTGCTAAGCCTGAGGTTTCTAGTATGACTCTTTGAGGTTTTTTACCTTTGTTTTCAAAATTGTCAAGCAATTCTTTAAATTTCTTTTGCAAATCTTCTCTTTTATTGCAGCAAGCACAACCTGCATTTAAAAATAAAGTTTGCTCCTCGATAAAATCTGTTTGTACGAGTTTATGATCTAAAGAAACTTCCCCTAGTTCGTTGATTACAAGAGCGATATCGTTAAGAGCTTGATTGGTTAATATTTCTTTTAAAAAGGTTGTTTTTCCACTTCCTAAAAAACCGGTAACAACATGAACGGGAATTTTAGCCATGCTTAGCTCTTAAAAAATGAAGTAGATTTTCATCTAATACATCAAATGATTTTTTTTCAAGCTCGCTAGCCTTAATCCACAAATCGCCCAAATCATTAACGATAATATCACGCCCTTTTTTATTGCTTAGTATGTATTTTGAATTTTGCCATTCTTTAAGTTTTAATCCATAAAATTCTAAAATTTCATTTAAAATTTTGACTTTTTTAAGTCTTATCCTTAATCTTTCTTTTTGTTCTTCACCTACGCTAAGTTCGTGTTTTTCTTCTTTAAAATTTAATTCACTCCAATGTAAAGTGCTTATCATTTCGCCACATAAAATACACATTTTTATCCTTTTGAATTCACAAGGCTAAAAGCCTTGCAAATTTATTTTTTTCTTGGAAAGCGTTTTGAAAAATCATCCGCCATATCGTTTAAATTTACCCATTTTACACCTTCGTATTTATTGATATGTTCAATAATTCTTTCATGCATGAGTAAAACTTGAGGTCTAGCGCTTACATCAGGATGTATAGTCATAGGAAAAATAGCATAATCCATTTCTCTATAAACCCAATCAAACTGATCTATCCACATTTGGCCTATATCTCTTGGAGAGACAAAACCAAAGCTATTTGGAGATTTTTTTATAAACATCATAGGAGGAAGATCGTCTAAATACCAATTTGCAGGAATTTCAATCAAATCTGTTTCTTGTCCGCGTACCAAAGGCTTCATCCATTCTTTGGCATCTTTACTATAATCAATTTTAGTCCATTTGTCTCCAACACGCACATAATAAGGTGTGAAGTCATTATGCATTAAAGAATGGTCGTATTTGATGCCGTGTTTAAGCAAGAGCTCATTGGTGATATTTGAAAATTCCCACCAAGGTGCCACATATCCACTTGGTTTTTTTCCGCTGATTTTTTCTATAAGTTCTATACTTTTAAGTAAAACATCTTCTTCTTGTTTAGCACTCATTGCAATAGGATTTTCATGTGAATATCCATGGGCACCTATTTCATGTCCTGCATCCACTATCATTTTCATTTGTTCAGGAAAGGTTTCTATGGAATGTCCTGGAGCAAACCAAGTTGCAGGAATATTATATTTTTTAAAGAGTTTTAAAAGCCTAGGGATACCCACTTCACCCGCAAAAAGACCTCTTGAAATATCATCAGGAGAATCCTCACCTCCATAGCTTCCTAGCCATCCTGCTACCGCATCAATATCCACGCCATAAGCAACTAGAATTTCTTTTGCCATTTTTACTCCTTTGTATTAAGATGGATGTTTGTTAATATTTCTTGATTTAATTTGAGATTTAAATCCTTAAGATAAGGTAAATTTTTTCTTTGAATTTGAACTTCTTCAAGATCAAGTTCAGCTATGATAAAACCTTCTTCTTCTAAGATCTCTTTTATAATTTCTCCTTTAGGATTGATAATTTTTGATTTTCCAGCAAAGGTTAAAGTTTCATTATTTATCTTAGAAATTTCACTTCCAGATCGGTTAGCAGCCAAGACAAAAACACCATTTTCTAAGGCTCTAGATCTACTTGCTAGATCCCAAACATAAGTTCTTGCTTTTCCAAAAGCTGAAGGAAAGCAAATGATTTCAGCTCCTTGAAGCGCTAAAAATCTAGATCCTTCGCTAAAGCCTATTTCATAACAAATTTGCAAACCTAATTTGAGTTTAAAATTTTCAAATTCTAGTTCAAAAATAGGATATTTATCTCCTCTTGCAAATCTTTCTTTTTCATTACCCCAAAGATAAATTTTTCTATAAACACCTAAAAGACCTTTGTGACTAATGATGTAAGCACTATCATAAAGTTGGGTATCTTTTTCTATAGAACATGCTACGATATAAGCTTGATAGTTTTTAGCTAATTTTTGTAATGCATCAAGATTAGGATGTGCTTGATGTAAATTTAAGCTAAATTTTTCATCTTGATCTTCCACGCAATAAGCACTATCGTAAAGTTCAGGCAAAACTATCAGCCTAGCACCTTGCTCTAATGCAAGATGGGCAAGCTTTAAGGCTTTATCGAGATTGTTTTGAACCTCGTAAGATTTTGGAGCAAATTGGATTAGGGCGACTTTTAGTAATTTTTGCATACTCTAGCCTTTTTTATTTTATTTATATTATAATCATATAAAACTTAATTTTATTTGACTTTTTGTTAAATTTTAATTTAATTTTTGTTATAATGTGAAAAATTATTGCAATAAATATTCTTTAAAGAAAGTATCATGGCTAAAAATAAAATTTTTTTTGAATGCCAAGCTTGCGGAAATCAGCAAAGCAAATGGCTTGGAAAATGTCCTGAGTGTGGTTCTTGGGATAGTTTTATAGAATTAAAATCTGAACAAATTAAAGTTTTAAAAGAAATCGCACAAGCAAGTACAAAAGCAAGCGAGGCTATCTGTATAGAAGATGTGGAGCTCGAGCATTTTTCAAGGTGTAGCACTGATGATGATGAGCTGGATTTGGTTTTAGGTGGAGGGCTTGTTGAGGGTTCTTTGGTGCTTATAGGTGGTAGCCCTGGGGTTGGCAAATCTACACTTTTACTAAAGATTGCTTCTAATTTGGCTAAAAAAAATAAAAAAGTTCTTTATGTAAGTGGAGAAGAAAGTAAGGCGCAAATCAAATTAAGAGCCGATCGTCTTGAGGCTAATACTCCTAATTTATTTTTACTTACAGAGCTTTGTCTTGAAAATATTTTAGAAGAATTGCATAAGAAAAATTATGAAATTCTTATCATCGACTCCATACAAACCTTATATTCAAATAAAATTGCTTCAGCGGCTGGAAGTATCACTCAAGTGCGCGAGATCACTTTTGAACTTATGCGAGTAAGCAAAACTTACAATATCAGCACTTTTATAATAGGACATATCACCAAAGAAGGAGCCATAGCAGGCCCTAGGGTTTTAGAGCATATGGTCGATGTGGTGCTTTATTTTGAAGGGGATGCAACTAAAGAAATCAGGCTTTTAAGGGGTTTTAAAAATCGCTTTGGTGGCACAAGCGAGGTGGGAATTTTTGAAATGACTCCTAAGGGTTTAATTAGTGCAAAAGATTTAGCCAATCGTTTTTTTACGCGAGGTAAAGCTATTTCAGGCAGTGCTTTAGGTGTTGTAATGGAGGGTTCTCGTGCTTTGGTTTTAGAGGTGCAAGCTCTAGTGTGCGAGAGTTCTTATCCTAAACGCAGTGCCACAGGCTATGAAAAAAATCGTCTTGATATGCTTTTGGCTTTACTTGAAAGAAAATTAGAAATTCCTCTTGGTCATTATGATGTTTTTGTAAATATTAGCGGTGGAGTAAGGGTAAATGAAACTGCGGCTGATTTGGCTGTGGTTGCGGCTATTATTTCTAGTTTTAAAAATCGCCCTTTGAGTAAGGATTGTGTTTTTATAGGGGAATTGAGTTTAAATGGAGAAATAAGAGAAGTTTTTAGTCTTGATACCCGTTTAAAAGAAGCTAAAATGCAAAAATTTAAAAATGCTATTATTCCATCTAAACCTTTAGAAGATGTAGGGCTTAAATGCTTTGTAGCCAAAGAGCTTGCCCAAGTTTTAGAATGGATGTGATTATTGCTATAAAGCCTTATATTTTTTGTTTTAACATCAACAAATTTAGAGCTATTTTTTTATTAAATTAGGAGTAAATATTTTGTTAGTTTTCATTAAAATATAAGCAAGATGATAATATAATTAGAGTTTAAAAAAATAGCGAGGAAATTATGAAAGATTTATTTTTATTCAGTTCTTTACTTGACTCAAGTCATACTTTTTCTTATTTTTTTCATTTAGGTTTGGTAGCTTTGATTGCTGTCATTTGTGCTTCAATGGCTACTCGTTCTATGCAACTTGTTCCACGCGGTATGCAAAATTTAGGTGAAGCGTTTTTAGAGGGTGTTTTGTCAATGGGACGCGACACTATGGGAGATGAAAAAGGTGCGAGAAAATATCTTCCTCTTGTAGCAACCTTGGGAATTATAGTTTTCTTTAGTAATATCATCGGTATTATACCAGGCTTTCATGCTCCAACAGCAAGTTTAAATTTAACACTTTCTTTGGCTATTATTGTATTTGTTTATTATCATTTTGAAGGAATTCGTACTCAAGGTTTTATAAAATATTTTGCTCATTTTATGGGTCCTATTAAATTCCTTGCTCCTTTGATGTTTCCTATCGAAGTAGTATCTCACCTTTCTCGCGTTATTTCTTTATCTTTTCGTCTTTTTGGAAATATCAAGGGTGATGATTTATTCTTAATGGTAATTTTGGCTCTTGTGCCTTATATTGCACCGCTTCCTGCATATGTTCTTTTAACTTTTATGGCATTTTTACAAGCATTCATTTTTATGATTTTGACTTATGTTTATCTAGCAGGTGCAACGATAGTTGAGGAAGGTCATTGATTTATATCTTAGAATTCTTCAAAGGTGCGTCCTTAGCTTTAATGCTTTTTGGCGCACTTTTTTTCTTTTTTAAATTTCATTCTTTTTTATATTTTTTCTTAGGACTTCTTCCGGGTTTGCTTTTATCTTTAGTTTTTGTTTGTCTTATAGAAAATTATGAATTAAAACTTAAAATCAATCAAGATAAAAGCAAGTAAGTTTTATTTTTAAGCGTGAAGTTCTTCTTTTAATAAATATTTTACGGCTTCATAAATTTTTATAGCTGCTTTGGATTTATTCATGGTATAAAGATGAATTCCATCCACCCCGCTAGTAATCAAATCTACAATTTGATCTATGGCATAAGCAATTCCAGCATCTTCTAAGGCTAAAGTATTGTTTTCGTATTTTTCTAAAATTTTGGCAAATTTAGGTGGAATTTTAGCTCCGCAAAGCTGTGAAATTTTTAATACTTGTCTTTTGTTTGTAATAGGCATAATGCCTGCATAAATAGGAATATTAATACCCGCTAAAGCACAATTTTGCTTAAAAGTGTAAAAATCTTCATTATCGTAGAAAAGTTGAGTGATGAGTTTGTCTGTGCCTGCATCAACTTTATTTTTAAGATGGTGTATATCTTCTATAAAATTTCGAGATTCGTTGTGTTTTTCAGGATAACAAGCCGCATAAATTTCAAATTCTCCTTGCTTTCGGATAAAAGAGATCAAATCACTTGCATAAGAAAAATCTTTACTTTTTTCCAAATCATTACATACATCCCCTCTTAAAGCAAGAATTTTATCAAGTTGTCTTTCTTTGCATTCTTGAAGTATGCTTATAATTTTTTCCTTACTAGAATGAATGCAAGGTAGGTGCACTATGCTAGGAATTTTATATTCTTCTTGAATTAAGCTTGCTGTTTCTAGGGTATTTTTTGAATTTATAGAGCCGCCAGCACCAAAAGTTACACTGATGAAGTTAGGACTTAATTGTCCTAAATCATCTAAAATTGCATTAAGATTCTTAATGTTTTCATCTCTTCTTGGTGGAAAAATTTCAAAAGAAAAGCTACACATAAAACCCCCTTATAATTTCTCTCTTATTTTTTGTGTGGCAATAACTAAATTTTTAAGAGCAGCTACAACTTCTTCATAACCCCTTGTTTTAAGTCCGCAGTCTGGGTTGATCCAAATTTGCTCTTTAGGCAATTTGTTAAGAATTTTTTCTATGGTTGAGCTTATTTCTTCCACGCTAGGCACCCTAGGGCTATGTATATCATAAACTCCTGGTCCAACTTCAGTTTGAAAGTTAACAGCTTTTAGGGTATCTAAAAGATTGAGATTTGATCTTGAAGCTTCAAAAGATATTACATCTGCATCCATTGCATCAATTTCTTTTAAGATATCGCTAAATTCGCTATAACACATATGGGTATGAATTTGTGTTTTGGTTTTTACTCCGCTATGTACAAGATTGAAAGCAGGAATCGCCCAATCTAAATATTCACTATGCCAATCGCTTTTTCTTAAAGGCAGTTTTTCTCTTAGAGCCGCTTCATCAATTTGTATGATTTTAATGCCCGCATTTTCAAGATCTAAAACTTCATCTCTTAAAGCTAAAGCTATTTGCTCGGTGCTTTCTTTTAGGCTGATGTCTTCTCTTGGGAAAGACCAATTGAGTATAGTCACAGGACCTGTTAGCATACCTTTTACGATTTTTTTACTCAAGCTTTGAGCAAATTTAGACCATGCTAGAGTGATAGGTTTTGTGCGTGATACATCGCCCCAAATTACAGGTGGTTTTACGCATCTTGTTCCATAGCTTTGAACCCAGCCATTTTGAGTAAATAAAAAGCCTTTTAAATTTTCTCCAAAATATTCCACCATATCATTTCTTTCAAATTCCCCATGCACTAAAACATCAAGTCCTATTTCTTCTTGAATTTGGATACATTCTTTAATTTTTTGTTGATTGAATTCAGTATAGTTTTGTGCTGAAATTTTTTCTTGTTTAAAAGCAAGACGATTAGAGCGTACATCAGCACTTTGAGGAAATGATCCTATGGTTGTGGTTGGTAAAACAGGAAGTTCTAAAAATTCTTTTTGAATTTGGATACGCTCTTTAAATTCAGGCTTTCTTACAAAATCTTCTTTTTTTAGAGTTTGAAGTCTAGCTTTTACTTTTTCATCTAAACGATTAGGAATATTTTTAAAGAGTTCTTGATTGGCTTTAAAAAGAGGATTTTCTTCATTGCTATTTATGATAGCTTTTAAGTCTTGTAATTCTTTAAGTTTTTCTTTTGCAAAAGAGAAAAGTTTAAGATAACTTGAATCTAATTTAGTTTCAAATTCTGTGCTATAAGGAACGTGCAAGAGTGAACACGAGGTATTTATAACTATATTTTGAGTGTATTTTTGAAGTTCTTTGATAAGTTTTAAGCTTTTTGCGTAATCATTAGCATAGATATTTTTACCATTTACTATACCTGCAAAAAGTATTTTGTCGTTAGCAAAACCATGTTTTTGGATTAAATTTAAACTTTCTTTGCCTTCTACAAAATCAAGCCCCAAAGCATCAAAATCACTTTCTAGAAGTTTAGTATAAATATCTCTTAAATCTCCAAAATAGCTTTGAAGCAAGATTTTAACTTCTCCCTTGTGTTTTAAAAGTTCTTTGTAAAATTCTTCAAATAAAGCAATATCTTCTTGATTTAAATCATAAACTAAATAAGGTTCATCAAGTTCTAACCATGCTACCCCTAATGAATTAAGCTTTTTAAGAAGTTCAATGTATGCTTGTAAAAGCTTGTCTTTAGCGAGTTGTTTAGTATTTTCATCTTTAAAGGCTATGAGTTTAAAGAGGGTAAAAATTCCCACTAAAACAGGTTTTGTTTCTATGCCAAGCTCTTTTGCTTCAAGGTATTCTTTAAAAATTTTATCTCCACTTAAAGCTATAATACTTGCATCATCACACTCAGGTACTAAATAATGATAGTTTGTATTAAACCATTTTTTCATTGCTAGAGCTATGGTATCTCCATTTTTTCCTTGATAACCACGACTTTGTGCAAAATACTCATCTAAAGGATCTAAATTTAAATCTTTATAGCGTTTTGGAGTGATATTAAAAAGCACAGCCGCATCTAGTACATTATCATACAACGAAAAATCATTGCTAGGAATGAAATCAATCCCCGCATTTTGGATATCTTTCCAATGTCTAGCTCTTAAATTTTTAGCAGTTTCTAAAAGCTCTTCTTTAGAACTTTGAGCTTTAAAATATTTTTCAATAGCAAATTTTAATTCCCTATTTGCACCTATTCTTGGGTAAGAAATGATTGAATTTTTCATATTGTTCTCCTTTGTTGTTAAATTAAAAAGTAGGGATTAAAGCACCCTGATATTTTTCTTCTATAAAATTTTTAACTTCATCACTTTGTAAAGCTTTGACTAAGGCTTTGATTTTATCAAGCTCTTCATTTCCTGCTTTAACGGCGATGATATTGCCATATTCGCTATATTTATTTTCTGTATAAAGCCCGTCTTTTATAGGATTTAAGCCCGATAAAATTGCAAAATTACTATTGATAAGAGAGTAATCTACATCATCTAAACTTCTTGTAAGTTGGGCATCTTTTAATTCTACAAATTTAAGATTTTTAGGATTTTTTACGATATCCAAAGGCGTAACAAGTTCGCTATCTTTAATCTCGATTAATCCCGCACTTGCTACTATGCGTAAAGCACGACTTTCATTTGTAGGATTGTTAGGTATTGATATACTTGCCCCTGTTTTAGGTTGAAATTCTTTATGTTTTTTAGAATATACCGCCATAGGTTCGATATGAATACTAGCAACTTTTACAAGATGAGTGCCTTGTCTTTGATTAAATTCTTTCAAATAAGGTTCATGCTGAAAATAATTTGCATCAAGTTCGCCATTTTCCACCATAATATTAGGAATCACCCCATCATTAAATTCGTAAATTTTTAAATCATAACCTTGCTTTTGAAGAGTAGGTTTGATAAACTTTAAAATGTCTGCATGTGGGACAACTGAAGAACCTACTTTAAGTTCTTCATTAGCCCAGGCAAAGCCTGTAAAAAGAGTTGCTATGCAAAAAGCTTTTGCAAATATAGTCATTATTCCCTCCTTTTTATGCGAAACTGAATTTTTCTATTAAATCGCTGTGATAAATGCGTGCTACATCAGGATGTGAGCGTATCATTCTTTTAAAATAGTTGCTAGCAACATTTCTTAAAAGTGGATTTTTTGGATCTGTATCCACGCCCTTGCTTTCTTGGACAAGTTCAGGATTTAATGGAAAAATAGGAATATCTTTATCAAGCTGCACTCCAAGGAAATAAGCTATACTAAAGCGTTCTTTAGGGCTTAAATTTACTCGGTGTATAGTAGCTTTTAGATAACCATTAGTGGCTAATTCTAAAAATTCTCCTATATTAACCACAACACTACCTTCAAGTGGAGGAACACTAATCCATTGATCGTCTATGAAAGCCTCAAGTCCGTTTTGCTCTTCTTGAAAAACAAAGGTAATAAGTCCACCATCTTTGTGTGGTCCTACTCCTTGAGAGGCATCTTTGGAGATTTTTGGATAGTGTATGATTTTACAATGTTCATAAGAATTTTCACCATAGAGTTTGCCAAAGGCATTGCTAGACAGATCAAGAGCTTCGGCAAATGCTTGTAAAATTTTTAAACAAGCGTTTCTTGTTTGTTCGTGCCAAGCTAAAAATATTTCTTTAAGTTCAGGAATTTCATCAGGCCATAAATTTGGACCTTCTAATCTTTGCCATAGGGGCGAATTTAAATCCCATTTTAAAGCTTTTCTTTCTGTGCCTATGTCAATTTGTTCTCTATAATCTTTTTCTCCAGCAGTATATTCAAAGCCTTCGCTTGTATAACCTCTAAATTGAGGCGAATGCACCATGGAAATAAGTTCTTTAGAGCTTCTAGGAAGATTGAAAAAATCTTTACTAAGTTTAAATAATTTTTCATTTAAATTTTTATCGATACCGTGATTGATAAGATAAAAAAAACCTACATTTGAAGTAACTTCTCTTAGATTTTTAAGAAAGGCACTTTTGTCTTTTTCATAAATCTTTAAATCAAGTACAGGTAAATTCATTTTCTCTCCTTAAAATTATATTTAAGGATAAGAAGATATCTTTAATGTTTAGATTTTGTTTCGTAAGATTTAACTAAAAATTAGGATTTTAAGTTGTGTTTTGAAAAAAATAAACTTTTTGACTTTTCTACACATTATATCTCCTTATCCACCTTTTGGGCCTTTGGAAACATAATGTTAAAGCCAAAGGACGCACTAGATATTACACATCTGGCACATCAGTTTCATTTTTTCTCCTTAGAAAGTTAAATTCTGCACATTGTATAAAAAAATATATTAAAAAAAGCTTAGTCCTTAGAAATTTAAGGACTAATTTTTAGATATTTTCAAGTTTTAATTCTTCGTTGTTCATTACGCCTATGGTAGAATTTAAAACTTTTTGTGCAATTTCTTTTGCTTCATCCAAAGAATGCATAGCACAAGTTCCACATTGATAGATATTGAGTTCAGGAATTTGACTTTGATCGCTCACATTTAAAATATCTTTCATTGCAGCTTCCCAAGCCTTGGCCACACTTTTTTCATCAGGTATGCCAATTAAACTCATATAAAAACCTGTGCGACATCCCATAGGCGAAATGTCGATGATTTCAACCAAATCCGAATTTAAATGATCTCTCATAAAACCTGCAAATAAGTGTTCTAGTGTATGCGTACCTTTTTCACTCATGATGTCTTTATTGGGTATGCAAAAACGCAAGTCAAATACGCTAATATCATCGCCTTTTGGTGTCTTCATTGTTTTAGCTAAACGCACAGCGGGTGCTGGCATTTTGGTATGATCTACTTTAAAACTATCAAGTAATGGCATTTTAACTCCTTTGTATATAAATTATTTTATAGATTATAACATTTAAAAATAATATTTAAAGCCTTTCTAAAAGAAAAAAGGATAAAATAAAGCATTAAAATTCAAGGAAAATCAATGTTTGAAGTAGTTATAGGACTTGAAGTACATACTCAACTAAACACCAAAACAAAAATATTTTGCTCATGCGCAACTTCTTTTGGAGAAGCTCCAAATACAAATGTTTGTCCCACTTGTTTGGCTTTACCGGGTGCTTTACCTGTTTTAAATGAAGAAGCGGTAAAAAAGGCCATCGCTTTTGGGAAAGCGGTAAATGCCACTATAAACAAAAAAAGTGTTTTTAATAGAAAAAATTATTTTTATCCAGATTTGCCCAAAGCTTATCAAATTTCACAATTTGATATTCCTATAGTAGAAAAAGGTGAGCTTTTTATCAATGTAAAGGGTGAAAATAAACGCATAGGTATTACAAGAGCGCATTTAGAAGAAGATGCGGGTAAAAATATCCACGAAAATAATTATTCTAAAGTAGATTTAAACCGCGCAGGAACTCCTTTGCTTGAAATTGTAAGCGAACCTGAACTTAGAAGCAGTGATGAAGCAGTGGCGTATCTTAAAAAACTTCATTCTATCATACGTTTTTTAGATATTTCTGATGCAAATATGCAAGAGGGAAGTTTTAGATGTGATGCTAATGTAAGTATAAGACCAAAGGGCGATACTAAGCTTTACACTAGAGTAGAGATTAAAAATCTTAATTCTTTCCGTTTTATCCAAAAAGCTATAGAATATGAGGTAAAAAGACAAAGTGAGGCTTGGGAAGATGGAACTTACGAACAAGAAGTAGTTCAAGAAACCAGACTTTTTGATACAACAAATTTAGTTACAAGAAGTATGCGTGGTAAAGAAGAAGCGGCAGAATATCGCTATTTTCCAGATCCTGATTTGTTGCCTGTTTTACTAAAAGATGAATTTTTAGATACTCAAATTCCTGAGCTTCCTGATGAGAAAAAAATGCGCTATATAAATGAACTTGGTATTAAAGAAAGCGATGCAGAGGTGCTTATAGGATCGCTTGAATTAAGTCGTTTTTTTGAAAGTTTGATTGCTTTAAATTTAAATCCTAAGCTTTGTGTAAATTGGTTAAATACTGAGCTTATGGGACTTTTAAAAGGGGAATTAACGATAGAAAATTCCCCAGTAGATGCGATCAAACTTGGTACCTTAATCAAACGCATAGAAGAGGGTGTGATCAGTGCAAAAGCAGCAAAGGATGTTTTAGCTCATGTTTTTGAAAATCCAGATATGGATATTGATGAAACGATTGAAAAGTTAGGGCTTAAGCAGGTTAGCGATGATTCAGCTATCGAAGCAGTAATTGAGCAAATTTTAAATGCCAATGCTGATAAGGTTGCAGAGTATAAAAGCGGGAAGGATAAGCTCTTTGGTTTCTTTGTAGGGCAGACTATGAAAGAAGGTAAGGGAGCCTTTAATCCTAACAAGGTCAATGAAATTTTAAAAGCAAAGTTGGGCTGATGAGCAAAATTGCAATCATCGGCGCAGGAAAATGGGGCAGTGCTTTATATAGTGCTTTAAGTATTAATAATACTTGTTTTATGACTTCTCTCACACAGCGAGATTTGCCTTATTTTGTGAGTTTAGAGCAGGCTTTGAATTGTGAATATTTGGTTTTTGCTTTAAGCTCTCAAGGAATTTATTCTTGGCTTAAACAAAATTTTGTTAACAAGGGTCAAAAAATTCTTATCGCTTCTAAGGGTATAGATACTTCAACTTGTAAGTTTTTAGATGAAATTTTTAGCGAATTTATAGATAGAGATAAGCTATGTGTTTTAAGCGGTCCTTCTTTTGCAGCCGAAGTAATGCAAAATCTTCCTTGTGCTTTAGTTGTAAGTGGGATAAAAGAAGAATTATGTAAAAAATTTGCAAGTTTTTTTCCAGATTTTATTAAAGTATATACAGATGATGATGTGCGCGGTGCTGAAATTTGTGGCGCTTATAAAAATGTTTTAGCCATTGCTAGCGGTATAAGCGATGGTTTAGGACTTGGAAATAATGCAAGGGCTTCTTTGATTTCTAGAGGTCTTATTGAAATGCATCGTTTTGGTAAATTTTTTGGAGCTAAGGAAGAAACTTTCTTGGGGCTTGGGGGCGCAGGAGATTTATTTTTAACTGCAACTAGTGTACTGTCAAGAAATTATCGCGTGGGTTTGGCTTTGGCAAAAGAAAAAAAACTCGATGATATTTTACAGGAATTAGGTGAGGTGGCAGAGGGGGTAAAAACAGCCTATGCTATAGCAAAGATTTCAAAAGATAAAGCAATTTATACACCTATTGTAAATGAAATAGTACAGATCTTGCAAGGAAAAAATGTTAAACAAGCAGTACAAAATTTATTAAAAACAAAGGATAATTAGGAGTTTCAATGCTGATTAAAAATGCTAAAATTTATGGTGAAAATTTACAAGATCTTTTAATTAAAGATGGAAAGATAGTAAAAATAGGCGCAAATTTAGACGATAATGATGAAGTATTAGATGCTCAAGGAATGACTTTATTGCCATCCTTTGTAGATTTATGTGTAAATTTAAAAAATGATAAATTCTCCCTAAGCAATTTAGAACTCTTAGAAAAAGAGTGCTTAAGAGGAGGGGTTGGTGCTATAATCTTGCGTGATTGCATGGATTTTGATGAAGAAAGCTTTTCGCTTTTTTTGCAGAATTTAAAAACTAGAAAGATTCAAATTTTTCCAAGTATTTGTGCTTTAGACAAACAAGGCAAGCTTAAGAATTTAGCTACGCTTTTTAACAAAGGTGCGCATGCTCTAGAACTTAAGAGTTCGAGTAATGCAAATATTTTGCGTGTAGGTATGCAATATGCTTTAATGAAAGAAAAAAGTATTTTTGTAAAATGTCATGATGAGAATTTTGATGATAATGGCGTGATGAATGATTGTGAGACAGGTTTTGAATTAGGTCTTGCAGGCATGAGCGCAGTAGCTGAAAGTAGTGAAGTAGCAAAGATTCAAGAAATAGCTAAATTTTATGGTGTTAAAGTGATTTTTGATCTGCTCAGTCTTAAGCGTTCTATAGAGCTTTTAGAGGATGAAAATTTAAAACTTATCAGCATACATCATTTAATCAAAGATGATAGTACATGTGCTGGATTTAATACAGCAGCAAAACTCAATCCACCTTTAAGAAGCAAAGAAGATAAAGAAAGTTTGAAACAAGCTTTAAAACAAGGAAAGATAGACTTCTTAAGTTCTTTACATAGCGCAAAGTCTATTTCTTTAAAAGATCTAGCTTTTGATGAGGCGGCTTTTGGCATTCATAGTGTATGTGAATTTATGAGCCTTTGTTATACTTTTCTTATCAAAGAAGATCTTCTAACTTGGCAAAATCTTTGCAAAGCAACAAGCCAAAATCCAAGTGAATTTTTAGGTTTAAATAGTGGAATTATAGAAGTTGGTAAGGAAGCAAATTTGGTTCTTTTTGATCAAAATGAAGAAATTTCTGCTCCAAAAAGCTCACTTTATGCAAATGACAAACTTTTTGGAAAGGTTAAATTACATCTTGTAAAGGGTGAAAAAATAATTTTAAATTAAGCTTAAAGTCCTAAGCTTAATTTAAATCCTAGGAATACAAGTGCTGCCATTATCCCAGCGGCTGGCAAAGTAATAATCCAAGCTAAACCTATAGGTTTCATCATCATCCAATTTGCATTTTTATTATATACCCCTATACCCAAAACTGCACCGATTAAAATATGTGTTGAGCTTACTGGAATTCCAAATTGAGTTGCTAAAAGTATGACTATACTTGCTCCAAGTTCTGCACTAAATCCTGTGGTAGGGCGTATAGAAGCTAGCTTAGAACCCACAGTGGTAATTACTTCTTTTCCTAAAAACCAAAGTCCTATAACCAAAGCGACTCCAAACATAGCTAGAGCAGCAAAAGGTACGGGAGAATTTGCATTGATAGTACCGTTTTTAAGAACATCTAAAATCGCAGCAAAAGGGCCAATAGCATTAGCTATATCATTAGCCCCATGAGAGAAAGCAAAACTAGAAGCGGTAAAAATTTGAAACCAAGCAAAAAGTCTATCGGTCGTTTTGTTTAATTCGGTTTTTTTAACAATCTTTACTATGGCAAAGGTTACAACATAGCTTATGGTTCCTACAATTCCTATAATCCAAAAATTTTGCAAAATATCTAAAGTGCTAACATTATTTAAACCTTTAAATAAAAACATAGCAGCAATTATAGCAGCTCCAATGCAAGCGATAATAGGCATATGTGTTTTTAAAACAGAATAAATATCTATATTTTTTTCTTTTTCTTTAAATTCTTTGATTTGATTTTTATAGAAGCTATTTTCTTGTCCTTCATCCTCTAAGGCTATGGCTGAGAGTTCTTTGATTTGCTCTTCCATACTTTTGGTTTTAAGATTTAAAAAATAATTTTCTTTAAATTTCTTTCTTTCTTTCTTTAAATTTTTTAATTCTTCGCCAAGTTTCTCTGAGGGTTTGAGTATTTTTTTATCTATATAAGAGTAGATGATATAAGCTACAAGTCCTCCTAAAAGAGGTGAAATCACCCAAGATACAGCAATCCTTACTATTTCGCTCCATTTAACCATGGATAAGGTTTGTGATCCATCAAATTTTAAAAGCCCCATCATGATACTAGCTCCAACTATACCACCAATGATACTATGTGTAGTAGATACAGGCAAGCCTTTTTTTGTGGCGATAAAAATCCAAACACCCGAGCTTAAAAGAGCGGCTAGCATGATAGCAACAAAAAGCATAGGATCAAATTGTTCAGGAAATATAACTATTCCACTGCGTATAGTTTTGGTTACTTCAGCCCCTGCAAAAATAGCACCGCTGAGTTCAAAAACAGCTGCTATGATCAAAGCTTGTTTTATGGTTACGGTTTTAGCTCCCACACTAGTACCAAAAGAATTTGCTACATCATTTCCGCCTATGTTAAATGCCATAAATATGCCAAAAATGGAAGCGAGTATAAAGAGTATGAGTTGGTGCTGGGAGATATAGCCAAATCCCCAAATGATAAATGCGATTACGCTAATGGTAAAGATGATAAATGCGATAAGATTATCTTTTTGCATAAAGTTAAGCCTTTTTTAACTTTAATTATACCCTTATAATCCTGAATTTGCAAATTTTAGAGCTCTTATTCTCTGTAGCTAATTTTTATTTATTTTAATTTTTTATAATGAAAAATAAATAAATTATAATTTTAGGAAAAGTGATGAAAAGTATTTTATATATGCTTATACTTTTTTTCTCTTTGCTAAATGCCGATGAGTTAGATAATGCCTTAAAAAATAATCAAAATAAATGGCAAAAATTTAATTATCAAGCTACCCAAAAAGCACCGACAATAAAGGAAGAAAATATTGATTTTAAAAGTGCTTTAAATGGTATATTATCTAATGTATTAGAAAATAAAAATGGTATTGATAAAACGGATGGAAATTTAGATTTTCAAAATGAAAATGTGCAAATTAAAAATTTAAACTCGCTTTATGAGGGGGAGAATAATTCTTTGCTTTTTCAAAAAGAATTTTATGCTACACAAGATAGTTATAATTATTCAGGTGGTTTAATCAATCGTTATGAGAAAGATGATTTTTTATTGGGTATAAATGGCTTTATTGATGGGCAAAAAGAGCAAAAAGAAAGTAAAAGCTTTGGAGCTGAATTGGGTTATTATCAATTTGTAAAAGCTTATAGTAATTATTATGTTCCAAATGAAGCAGATGAAAATTTGCAGTTTGGAGTAAGTTTTACTATACCATCTTATAGTGCTTTTATCTTTGATATCAGCAAGGATAGTGAGAAGATAAATTATCAAGTGTCGTATTCGCCCTATAGTGTTTTGAGTTTAAAAATATTACGCCGTGATTTTAGTGCAAATGAAGCTATTGACGATACTGTTTTGCAGGTGGGTTTTAGTTTCAATTTTAATGAGAGCTTTGTGAAGCAACTTAGAAAAAAGGATAATGCCTTGCAAGAAGTTAATCGTTATGACTTCTTGCAAAGGGTGCGTTAATGCATACCAGCATTGTGGAATTTTTCTGGATTATCTAGAGCGTAGCGGAATTTTTCCCAGTCAATTTGCTTATCCCATATTGCTACGATTAAAGCTGCAACTGAATTTCCACAAAGATTTCCAACCGCTCTCATTTCTGACATAAATTTATCAACCCCTAAAAGAACTCCTATCGCAGCTACAGGTAAAACTTGTGCTAAAGTTGCATTTGCTTCAGAAATTTCCATATTGCCTAAAGCGGCTAGAGTACTTCCAAGAACAATAAATCCTGATCCTGTAACACCTACTGCACCTTTTGAAGCTATCATCAAGACTATTAGAATACTTATTTCATGAGCTAAGCTTAAATTTACATTGAAAGCTTGAGCTAAGAAAATCAAACTCATAGCTAGGTATATATTGGTACAATCAAGATTAAAACTATAACCTGTTGGTAAAACAAGTCCGACAGTGGCCTTAGAAAGACCTGCTTTTTCAAGTTTTCTCATCAAAGGAGCAAGAGCGGATTCGCTAGAGCTTGTTGCAAATACTATAAGTACTTCTCTAGAAATAAAGCGCATAAATTTAAATATATTGACTTTTGCAAAATAACAAATTAAACCTAAAATTCCAAAAATAAAAATAAGACATGATACAAGCATAACTAGTAATAAATATGCAAGATTAATTAAAGAGCCTAAACCGTATTGGGCTATAAGTACCGCCATAGCCGAAAAAGCAGCAACTAACTCTTTGAATAGCTTGTCTATCTTCTATTCTCATTAAAGAAATAATAAGAGCTGTAATAATAGCAATAACTAAAACTTGCATAGTTTTGCCCTCGGTAAAAGGAGTTATGATATCCCTTGGCATAGCATCTTGTAAAATATGCATGATCTCTGAACTTGCACTTACTTCTGTGGTTTGAGAAATGTATTTTTGCACGCTTGTAGTATCAAGTTGTTTTGGATCAAGATTCATCCCGTGACCAGGTTGCATTATGTTTGCCATAAAAATACCTAAAGCAAGCGCTAAGGTGCTTACAACTTCAAAATAAATAACTGCTTTAGCACCTATACTTCCAACTTTTTTAAGGCTTTCAAGGCTAATGATACCTAAAACTAGGGTAACAAAAATAATAGGACCAATAAGAACTTTTAAAGCGCTTATAAAATAATCAACTCCAGGTTTACTCGCTATAGCCATTTCTTTATTTACATAGCCAAGCACAATGCCTGCAACAATACCTACAATAACCCAAAAACCCAAACTTTTAAACATACGTTTATATAATGGAGGTTTTCTTTCTACAAAGGTTTGACTTAAAGTTTCCAAAATAACTCCTTATAATTCCACTTTTAGAGATTAAGTTAATTCTAAAAGTTTAGCAAAAAATAAATAGAACATAGTTTAAATAATTAAAACAAGTTTTTAGTAAAATCAATTTTTTTAATCGTGTTACTAAATTTTTCAATTATTATGATTTTATTTATCTTATAAATATCATAATTAATTTATTTATTTTTTATTATAAATAAATTATAATAATTTGAAATTATATTTAAAATTTTAAGGAATTAAAATTAAACTATGGAAGAAATATTCTTAGCAAAAGATGCTCTTATCACATCCAAGACTGATCTTAAGGGAAATATCATTTATGCCAATAATGATTTTTTAAAATATGCAGGTTATAGTGTTGGTGAACTTTTATCAAAGCCCCATAATATAGTAAGACATGAAGATATGCCACGTACTGTATTTAAATGTCTTTGGGATTATATTCAAAAAGGAGAAGAAATTTTTGCATTTGTAAAAAATAAAGCCAAGGATGGTAGTTTTTACTGGGTGTTTGCAAATGTAAGTGCTTCATTTGATGCCAATGGAGATATCATCAACTACTATTCTGTTCGTCGTGCACCCAATAGAAAATCTCTTCCTATAATTGAAGAAGTTTATAAAATTTTACTTGAAAAAGAGCAAAAATCAGGCATTAATGCTGGAGTTTCAGCTTTAATGGATATTGTGAGTTCTTATAAAATGACTTATAATGAACTTGTTTTTCACTTACAAGAAAATAACTAAATAAGATATATTTAATCTTTTTTATTGTACAATCTTCGCCTAAAAATTAAAGTAATATATTATTAAAGTATTACTTTAATTTATGACTTCAAAAATTTTTAATAAAGGGATAAATTATGGTGAAAAATGGATTATTATCAACTATTTTTCTAAGTATTATCGGTGTTTTAGGTGCCATTTTTATTCATATTTTTGTTGGAGCGATAATTTTTGTTTTAATCGCTGTTTTAATGATTTATTTGCTTAGACAACACAAAGATGAGCAAATAATGATAGATAAACTTTTGGTTCTTTGTAGAGAGTTAAAAGAAGGAAATTTTGACAATAGAATCATCTATGTAAAAACAAAAAGCAAAAAATTAGCTGAAATAGCAGATAATCTTAACAATACTATTGATGGGCTAGAAGCTTACTTAAGGGAAATTAATACTTCTATTTCTTGTTCTCAAAAAGGTGAATTTTATCGCAAGGCTTTGCCTGAAGGTTTAAAAGGAATTTTTGCTCATAATATCGAATTTATAAATAAAGCTTTAGCAAACATAGAAGTGACAGCAAGATCTACTTTTAAAAATGCTTTATCAAGAACTTTAATGGATTTAAGCCTTGGAAATCAAAATAAAGACATGTCTCAAATTTCTAGCTCATTAAATCAAGATATTAGCATGATGAAAAATGTATATGATACAGTGGATGCCATTTCTCATACAGCTACAGAAAATGGTTCAGAGGTGGATTCTCTTCAAAGTGCTATGGGTTCTTTAATGGATGTTGTAAATTCGAGCAAGGAGACAGTACAAACTTTTGTGGCTAATTCACAAAATATCACTTCAGTGGTTGAAGTAATACGTGATATAGCTGATCAAACCAATCTTCTAGCTTTAAATGCTGCTATTGAAGCTGCGCGTGCAGGAGAGCATGGTAGAGGATTTGCTGTTGTGGCTGATGAGGTTAGAAAATTAGCAGAAAGGACTCAAAGATCTACAAGTGAAATTTCTATTGCAATTCAGACTATGCAACAAGATTTTGTAAATATCCAAAGTGGCAGTGAGCAAGTTTTTAACATTGTTAGTGAATCTGAAGAAAGAATTAATAAATTTTCTCAAGCTTTTAAACGTCTAGAAGAAAATAGTAGTGCTCTTGGTGTTAATTTTGGATCCTTTGCAAAGAGATTGATTTTATCTGTGGTTAAAATCGATCATATTCTTTATAAATCAAATATATATTTAAATTTAAATGGGGCTCAAAATTTCAATCTTGAAAGTGTAGATCCAATTTCTAATCTTTGTCAAGATGAGAGAGCTCAAGGTGTTATTAATGAGCTTAGTTCTGAAACTGAATTAAATTTAGCTAAAGAATTTATAAAAGATAACGCTAAAAAAGCAATAGAAGAATCAAGTCAAGATTATATCGATCAAAAAGCTTATGATGCGATTGTAAATGATATTAAATCACTAGAGCAAAGAAGTGCTGAAATCTTAGCAAAATTAAAAATATAAATTAAGAGGGTGGGAAAATGTCAAGAGAAATTTTTTTACAAGAAGATAGTTTAATTACTTCTAAAACAGATTTAAAAGGTAAAATAGTTTATGCAAATGATGATTTTTTAAAGTATGCAGGTTATACCATGGGTGAAGTTTTAAATAAACCTCATAACATAGTAAGACATGAAGAGATGCCAAAAACTGTTTTTAAATATTTATGGGATTATATGAGAGAGGGTAAGGAAATTTTTGCTTACGTAAAAAACAAAACCAAAGATAATAATTATTATTGGGTTTTTGCAAATGTAACTCCATCAATAGATATTAATAATAATATCATAGGCTATTATTCCGTTCGTCGTATGCCAAATAAAAGCGCTATTTCTACGATAGAAAGCCTTTATAGTGATCTTTTAAGAGCAGAACAACAACAAGATTTAAATAAGGGTGTTGAGATGCTTAAAAATTTCTGCAAAGATGCAGATAAAACTTATAATGAGTTAATTTTCTCTCTTCAAGAAACTAGATAATTTTTTGTTAGACTTAAAACGAGTTTGTTTTAAGTCTAAGTATTATATAATCTTTCTTTTAATAATTCACATTTTTAAGGCAAAATATGTTTGATGTCATTGTTATAGGTGGCGGACATGCGGGTGTTGAAGCAAGTGCTGCTGCTGCTAGAATGGGTAAAAAAACCTTACTTTTAACTACATTGATTGAGCAAATAGGAGCAGCAAGTTGTAATCCGGCTATAGGAGGGCTTGCAAAAGGACATTTGGTAAAAGAACTTGATGCCATGGGTGGTCTTATGGGTGAAATCACCGATGAAGCAGGGATACAATTTCGTATTTTAAATGAAAGTAAGGGTGTTGCGGTGCGAGGAAGTAGGGCTCAAATTGATATGGATAAATACCGTATCATTGCACGTAATAAACTTTTAAAACTTCCAAATTTAGAAATTTCTCAAGAGCAAGTATGCGAATTGATTTATGAAAATGGTAGTGTTGTAGGGGTTAAAACCAATCTTCAAAATACTTATGAAGCAAAGAAAGTGATCTTAACTACAGGGACTTTTTTAAACGGACTTATTCATGTGGGGGAAAATAAACTTACAGCGGGTAGGGTAGGGGAGCTTGCCTCTGTGAATTTGGGTCAGAATTTATTAAGTACTAGCTTAAAAATGGGTAGACTAAAAACAGGGACTTGCCCAAGAGTGGATGCTAAGAGTATTGATTTTGATGTATTAGAAATTCAATACGGCGATCAAAACCCTAAAGCTTTTAGCTTTAGAACAAAAAATTTTAATCCTATACAACTTCCTTGCTATATTGCAAGAACCAATTTAAATACTCATGAGATTATTAAGAATAATTTTTATCGTGCTCCACTTTTTACGGGACAGATTGAAGGTGTGGGGCCAAGATATTGTCCTTCTATAGAAGATAAAATCAATCGTTTTAGCGACAAAGAAAGTCATCATCTTTTTATAGAGCCTCAAACTATCGATGCGACGGAGTATTATATTAACGGTTTTTCTACTTCTTTACCTTATGAAGTACAAACTCAAATGTTACGCTCAGTAAAAGGTTTTGAAGAGGCTAAAATTACACGCTTTGGCTATGCTATAGAATATGATTATATAGAACCAACGGAGCTTTATCATACTCTAGAAACAAAAAAAATTAAAAATCTTTATTGCGCAGGACAAATTAATGGCACTACAGGATATGAAGAAGCAGCGGCTCAAGGTTTTATGGCGGGAGTGAATGCTGTTTTAGCTTTGGATAATAAAGAACCTTTTATTTTGCGTAGAGATGAAGCTTATATCGGTGTTTTGATTGATGATTTAGTCATTAAAGGCACAAAAGAGCCTTATAGAATGTTTACTTCAAGGGCTGAATTTAGACTGCTTTTAAGAGAAGAAAATGCCATCGTAAGACTTGGAAAGTATGGTAAAGAGTTGGGTCTTTTAGAAGATGAGTCTTATCAGTTTATAGAAAATATTCGTTTAAATACTCAAAAAGGACTTGAATTACTTCTTGAAAAAGAATTTACTCCAAATACTGAAAATAATGCCTTTCTAGCGAGTATAGGAGAGGAAAAAATCACTTCCATAGTCAATTTGCAAAAAATTGTCGCAAGATCGAGTTTTGATATAGAAAAGCTAAAAAAATTAAATACGATTTTTGAGAATATGGATGAGTATTCTTTAAGAGAAATTTTAAATGAGGCTAAATATTATCATTATATCGCTATGCAAAAATCACAAGTTGAAAAAATGAAAAATTTAATTGATATGAAAATTCCAAGTGATTTTGATTTTACAAGTGTGAGTGGATTGAGTAATGAAGTTGTAGAAAAACTTCAAAAACATAAGCCTTTAACGCTTTTTGCAGCGAGTGAGATCAGTGGGATTACCCCTGCGGCTTTGGATATTTTACAAATTTATATAAAAATGCAAAAGAAAAAATCTTAATGCTTGCCAGTGTAATTTTTATAATTACCTTGATTTTACTTTTTTGGCGTCCGTGGAATTTGCCTTTATGGTTGATTGCTATTTTTGGGGCTTTGTTTGCATTTATTTTTAAGCTGGTTAATTTAGAGGATGCTTCTTTTGTTTTTGATCTTGTTTGGGATAGCTCCTTAACACTTGTGGGCTTGATTATACTTTCCTTTAGCTTGGAAGTGTTAGGGTTTTTTAGCTTTATAGCTATAAGAATTTTGCGCCTTTCAAAACTTAAAAATTCTCATGCAATTCACACTAAAAAATTAATGCTTTTTATGCTCGCTTTTGTTTTTTGTCTTTCGGCTTTATTTGGAAATGATGGAGCTATTTTAATCATTACGCCTATTGTACTTGCGCTTTTTTCAACTCTTAAAAATTATAAAGAAAGCGCTATCTTAAGTGCATTTTTACTCAGTGTTTCTTTTTTGTGCGATGCAAGTTCAAATGCTTTAATTATCTCAAATTTGACAAATATTATTACAGCTAATTATTTTAATCTTGATTTTTTAGAATTCGCTAAGACTATGTTTTTGCCTAATTTATTTGTGCTATTGTCTACTATTATAATGGTATTTTTGATTTTTGCAAAAATATTACCTAAGGGGCTTGAAATCAATATTTCATCAAATGATTGTATTTCGGTAAAGCTTTTTATTTTTTGTGTTATTTATTTAATATTTTTTGTATCAAGTTTTTTTATAGGAGAAATTTATAACTTAAATGCTAGTTTTTTTGCTGTAAGCGGCGCTTTACTCTTTTGGTTTTTTGTTTGTTTTTTAAAAAAAAGAGAGGCATTGAAAATTATCAAAAATGTACCTTGGGGTATTTTTGCTTTTAGTTTTGGACTCTATATGGTGGTTTTTGCCTTACATAAAGTTGGAATCAGCGATATTTTAATTTTTATCTATGATATTTTGGCTCAAAATGCAATTACTGCTATTTTTGGAACAGGGTTTATCTCGGCTTTTCTTTCTTCTGTATTTAATAATCTGCCTATGGCATTGATTGGCGATTTGGCTTTAAAAAATTTTCCTCAAAGTATGGTTTATGCACATCTTTTAGGAGTTAATATAGGACCAAAACTTACTCCCATAGGTTCTTTAGCTACCTTGCTTTGGTTGGGACTTTTAGCAAAAAAAGGTATAGAAATTTCTTTTTGGAAGTATTGTAAATTTGGTTTTTTAATCACTTTACCAGTACTTACTTGTTCACTTTTTGCACTTGTTTTACAATATTAAAACAAAACTTAGTAAACAAAGAAAAAATTTATTTTATTTTAGATACACTAATAATTTGGTTAAAAATAAAAAAACGAAAGGACAAAGTTATGGCTACATCTGAAAGTAGACGAAGCTTTATGGGTTTTGCATTTGGAACAGTAGCTGCTGTAGGCGGTGTTTTTTCACTTGTTGCGGTGAAAAAAACTTGGGATCCGCTTCCAAGTGTTAAAGCTGCGGGTTTTACTACAGTAGATTTATCAGGAATGCAAGATGGAGAGCTTAGAACTATAGAATGGCGTAAAAAGCCTATTTTTATCTTAAAAAAAGATCCAAATATGGAAAAGGATACAAAGCGAGATGTTGTGGTAGATAATGCTGCATATACTGTTGTTATAGGACTTTGTACTCATTTGGGTTGTATTCCTGCTTATCACGCAAGTGAGCAACTTTTTAAATGTGCCTGTCATGGTGGTGAATTTGATACAAGTGGAAAAAATACCTTTGGGCCTCCTCCAAGACCTCTTGATATACCTCCTTTTAAAATAGATGGAACCAAACTTGTTCTAGGTGAAGAAGGTCCAGAATACAAAAAAATGACGGAGGAAGCTTAATATGGCGCATATTAGAAAGGCTAATGGGCTAGTGGATTGGCTTGATCAAAGACTAGCAGTACATAAATTACTTGATGTTTTAATGGTAAAATATTGGATTCCAAAGCAAATCAATTTTCTTTGGGCAATGGGAGTTATTTTAACTACTCTTTTTACTGTGCTTTTTATTACAGGGCTTTTGCTTGTTATGTATTATAAGCCTGATACTGCTCTTGCTTTTGATAGTGTAAATAAAACTATCATGCAGGAAGTGGAATATGGTTGGCTTTGGCGTCATATGCACGGTGTTGCCGCTTCGGTTATCTTCTTAATTATCTATATTCATATGCTAACAGGAATTTATTATGGTTCTTATAAGCGTGGTAGAGAGATGATTTGGGTAAGCGGTATGCTACTTTTTGTAGTATTCTCTGCCGAAGCTTTTAGTGGATATATGCTTCCTTGGGGACAAATGAGTTATTGGGCAGCTCAAGTTATTACTAATCTTTTTGGTGGAATTCCACTTATTGGACCTGAGCTTGTTATTTGGATTCGTGGTGATTATGCAGTTTCTGATCCAACTTTGACAAGATTTTTTATGCTTCATGTATGTTTACTTCCTATAGTAATCATTGCTATCATAGCATTCCACTTTTATTCTTTAAGAATTCCTCATGTAAATAATGAAATTGCTGAAGAATTAGATTTTGATTTAGAAGCTGAAAAATACATGGCAGGTGATACAAAAGGTTCTAAAGTAATTCCTTTTTGGCCAGGATTTTTATCTAAAGACTTTATGTATATTTGTCTTTTTATGATTTTCTTTTTCTATTTGGTAAGTTTTAAATTTGGTTTTGCAATGGATCCTATCAACTTTGATCCAGCTAATGCACTTAAAACCCCAGCACATATTTATCCTGAGTGGTATTTCTTGTGGAGTTATGAAGTTTTAAGAGGATTTTTCTTTGATATTGCAGGTATTAAAGCTTTTGATATAGGTTTGGCTGCTTTTGGTATCGCACAAATTATTTTCTTCTTGCTTCCTTGGCTTGATAGAAGTGATGTAGTTAAACCTGCTCATGAACGACCTTTATTTTTTATTTGGTTTTGGGTATTGCTTATAGATCTCATAGTTTTAACTATTTATGGAAAATTACCTCCAACAGGTGTAAATGCTTGGGTTGGTTTTTATGCTTCTATAATATTTTTACTTTTATTTATAGTCGTTTTACCTGTAATAACTATCATGGAAAGAAAAGGAGCTAAGCAATGAGAGAGCTAAAAATATTTTTAGTAGTAGTAGTTTTTACTGCTCTTGTTTATTGGGGAGTTGAGCCTTATGCCCACTCTGTAATGAAACCCCATGTTGCTCCTGCTAATTTTGATTATGCAGCAGAAGATACAGCTTATGCTAAAGGTATTATAGCAGAAAAAGAAATAGCTTTAGAAGATGCGAAAAAATCAAATGACGCAAAAAGAATAGAAAGTGCTCAAAAAGATCTAGATAAGGCTAAAGAAAATTTAGCTAAAGTAGAAGAGCTTTGGGCAGATGTTGCAAAAATTGATTTTACTAAAGGAAACGCCGCAAAAGGCAAGGAGTTCTTTAATAATAATTGTTTTGCATGTCATGGCGTTAAAGAAGATGATATAGCAGCAAATATTACAGATTCTTCTTTAGGTGTAATTCCACCAGATCTTAGCTCAGCAGGTGTTATTTTTGATGAGAAGTTTTTAGCTGCTTTGATCATGAATCCTGCTCTTGCTTTGAAGGTAGATCATAAATTTGGTGATGCTTTCATTATGACTGCTTACAATAGTGAGGTTTCAGGAGATAGTGAAGAGCTTGTAAATGCAAATATAGCCGATGTTATTGCTTATTTAAAAGAAGTAGGTCTTAAATTTGAAGCTAAGGAAAATGCTACAATTAAACAAGAGGCAGAGCTTAAGTACTCAAAAATTGAAGACGCTAACGAGAAATCAGCTTTAGTTGAAAAAGAAATTGCTTTTGCTAAAGATAAAAGTACTTTTATAGAAGCTTGTGGTCGTTGTCATGATATTAAGTATGATAATTTCTTTACCCCATCTAACCATAATGACTTGGCAAATTATTTAGGTTCGGTTCCACCTGATCTTTCTATGATGATTAGATCTCGCGGGGAGCAATACTTGCATGATTTTATCAATAATACTCAAAAACTTCTTCCAGGAACTGCTATGCCAAGAGTAGGTTTAACAGAAGATGCACAAGTTAAAGTTGTTTCTTATCTTGAAAAAGTGGGCGATAGCAAAAAAGAAGAAAGAGAAAGCACAGGAATTTATATAATGATATTCTTTGTAATTCTAAGTATTTTTGCTATAGGCTGGAAGCGTTCTGTTTGGTCTAAACTACATTAATATTATAAAATTTTTGCCACTATTTTACATCTGTGGCAAAAATCCTTCTTTTCTTCGATTTTATTAAATTTTAAACCTAATTAAGAGATACTACAAATAATAATTTTTATTAATTGGAGTATATCATGCTTGAAAAACAAATGATTAAATTTATTCTTTCAAAATGGAATTATGGAAATTTTAGAATTGTATTTTGGGATCAAGAAGAATTTTATGTGGGTAATCAACCTGCTAAATTTTCTTTAATTTTCAAAGAAAAAATACCTTTGTTAAAATTATTTAGTGATACGAGTTTAGTTTTTGCAAAACATTATATGGAGTCCAAGTTAGAAATAGAGGGTGATTATGATGAAATAGCTAAAGTTTTGTATTATTTTTCCAATAAACGTTTTTTAAAAAATAAAGAAGATATCTTGAGTAAAATAGCCCAAAAAGAAGAAAGTAAAAACATCAAAAGTCATTATGATATAGGCAATGATTTTTATAGACTTTGGCTTGATGATACGATGAGTTATTCTTGCGCTTATTTTAAGACTTCTAGCGATACTCTTTATGAAGCTCAAATCAATAAAATAGAGCATACTCTTAAAAAACTCGATTTAAAACCTAACGAAAAGCTTTTGGATATAGGTTGTGGTTGGGGTTGGCTTTCTATTATGGCGGCACAAAAATATGGAGTTAAGGTTGTTGGAGTTACTATTTCAGAAGAGCAATGCAAGAAAGCCCAAGAAAGAGTAAGAGAGCTTAAGCTTGAAGATAGAGTGGAGATAAGACTTCAAAATTATCAAGATTTAGAATTTGAGGATTATTTTGATAAGGTTGTTTCAGTGGGAATGTTTGAACATGTGGGTAAAGAAAATTTAGGACTTTATTTCATGAAGGCAAAACAAGTATTAAAACCAGGAGGTTCTATGCTTTTGCATTCAATTTTGGCAATGTTTGAAGGAAAAACTAATGCTTGGATAGATAAATATATTTTTCCAGGAGGTTATTTGCCATCGTTAAGAGAGGTTGTAAGTGCTATGAGTGAGTGGGATTTTCATCTTCTTTTGGCAGAAAGCTTGAGAATACACTATGCTAAAACTTTAGATATATGGAGTGAGAATTTTAATCAAGTATTACCTCAAGTCAGAGAAAAATATGATGAAGAATTTGTAAGAATGTGGGATCTGTATCTTCGTTCTTGTGCTTCTGCATTTCGCGTTGGAAGTGTAGATTTGTTTCAATTTTTAATTACGAAAGAAATCAATAATAATCTTAGCCTTACTAAAGAGTATATTTATAAGTAAATACTAAACTTAAATTTGATATAATTTTAGCTTCATTTCACACGCATCAAGTCCTTTTAGCTTGTTTTATAGATAAGGGATGCGGAGGAATAAAGCTAAATTATAAGGAGAAACTCATGGTAAGTATGAGAGATTTATTGGAATGTGGTGTACACTTTGGACACCAAACAAGACGCTGGAATCCAAAAATGAAAAAATTTATTTTTGGTGAGAGAAAAGGTATTTATGTAATAGACTTACAAAAAACTTTGAGATATTTTAGATATACCTACAATATCGTTCGCGATGCTGCTGCTGAAGGAAAAACTATACTTTTTGTTGGTACAAAAAAACAAGCGGGTGGAGCGATTAAAGAATATGCTGAAAAATGCGGTATGCCTTATGTAAATCACAGATGGTTGGGCGGTATGATGACAAATTTTGGAACTATTCGCCAATCAATTAGAAAATTAGAAGTTATTGAAAAAATGGAAGAAGATGGAAGTATTAAACTTTTAACCAAAAAAGAAGCTTTAATGCTTACAAGAAAAAAAGAAAAATTATTGGCTTATCTTGGTGGAATTCGTTATATGAAAACACAACCAGATATGATTTTTGTTATAGATACAGTAAAAGAAAAAATTGCAGTTCAAGAAGCAAATAGACTAAGAATCCCTGTAGTAGCTCCGTTAGATACAAACTGCGATCCTGATCTTGTAACTTATCCTATTCCAGGAAATGATGATGCAATCCGCTCAGTGCAACTTTTCTGCCAAGAAATGGCTGAAGCTATCAATGAAGGAAAAGCGTTAAGAGAACAAGATGGTGAAGCTTTACCAAGTGAAGAAAAAGAAATCACAGATGAAGAAAAAAAAGAAGTTTTAGATGAAGCAATGAGTGAAGAAGATTTTAATGGGGAGCAAGAATAATGGCTGAAATTACTGCTGCAATGGTAAAAGAACTCCGCGAAAGTACAGGCGCGGGGATGATGGATTGTAAAAATGCTTTGAGTGAAACAAATGGAGACTTTGATAAAGCAGTTCAACTTTTAAGAGAAAAAGGCTTAGGTAAAGCTGCTAAAAAAGCTGATAGACTTGCCGCAGAAGGCTTGGTAAGTGTTAAGGTAAGTGATGATTTTACAAGCGCAACAGTAAGTGAGATTAACTCAGAAACAGATTTTGTGGCTAAAAATGATCAATTTATTGCTTTAACAAAAGATACAACAGCACACATTCAAAACAATAGCTTGCAAAGTGTTGAAGAGCTTCACTCTAGTACAATCAACGGCGTAAAATTTGAAGAATATTTAAAAAGTCAAATTGCAACTATCGGTGAAAATTTGGTTGTAAGAAGATTTGCTAGCTTAAAAGCAAGTGCAAATGGTGTGGTAAATGGATATATCCATACTAATGGTCGTGTGGGTGTTATCATCGCTGCAGCTTGTGATAATGCTGAGGTAGCAAATAAATCAAGAGATTTCTTAAAACAACTTTGTATGCATATAGCTGCTATGAAGCCAAGCTATTTAAGCTATGAAGATTTGGATATAGAATTTGTAGAAAATGAATACAAAGCTTTAGTTGCAGAGCTTGAAAAAGAAAATGAAGAAAGACGCAGACTTAAAGATCCAAACAAACCAGAGCATAAAATTCCTAAATTTGCAAGCCGCAAACAACTTAGCGATGCGATTTTAAAAGAAGCAGAAGAAAATATAAAAGAAGAGCTCAAAGCTCAAGGCAAACCTGAGAAAATTTGGGACAATATTATTTCTGGTAAAATGAATAGCTTTATAGCGGATAATTCTCAACTTGACAGCAAACTTACTTTAATGGGTCAATTTTATGTAATGGATGATAAAAAAACCATTGAACAAGTAATTGCTGAAAAAGAAAAAGAATTAGGTGGAAAAATTAAAATCGTTGAATTTATTCGTTTTGAAGTAGGAGAAGGTTTAGAAAAGAAAACCGAAGATTTTGCTGCTGAAGTTGCTGCACAGCTTTAAAGTATCAAAATGGAATTATTAAGAGCGGAAAATTTAGGTCACAGCTTTGATTATCCGCTCTTTGAAAATTTAAATTTTTCTTTAAATCAAAAAGATTGCATTGCTATACAAGGCAGTAGTGGTTGCGGAAAATCTACTTTTTTGCATATAATTTCTTCTTTATTAAAGCCAAATAAGGGCGAAGTTTTTTTTAAGGGTCAAAATCTTTACAAGATAAGTGAAAATGAAAGACTGAAAATTCGTCGTTATGACTTGGGCATCATTTTTCAAACCCATTATCTTTTTAAAGGTTTTTCAGCTTTAGAAAATATAGAACTTGCTAGTGTTTTATCAAACCAAGATTTAGATGAAAAAATCTTAAAAAAACTAGGCATTCACGAGCTTTTAAAACAAAAAATAGGTAAATTAAGCGGAGGTCAGCAACAACGCGTGAGTATAGCTAGAGTGCTTTGTAAAAAACCAAAAATTATTTTTGCCGATGAGGCTACAGGAAATTTAGATTTTGATAATGCTAAAAATGTCATAGAGCTTTTGGTTTCTTATGCTAAAGAAAATGATGCTGCTTTGTTTTTTGTTACTCATGATTCTAAGCTTGCTCAATTTTGTGATAAAACTTATATTTTAAATACCAATGGAATTTGTTAATTATTTAGGAGATAAAAATGTAGCTACCTTTATGTTGCTTTTTGCTAGAATGAGTGGGCTTATAGTATTTTTCCCTTTTTTTTCTCATAATTCTATCCCTATGATTATCAAAACTACTTTTGCATTATTTTTAACAATGTATTTATTTCCTTTAGCAAAACTTGAAATTTTGCATTTAGATAGTTTTTTTATTATACAGCTTTTAAGTGAAATTGTTTTTGGAATGATAGCAGGGCTTATGCTGCAGATTGTTTTTGCTATTGTTATGATGGCGGGCGAGCAGATAGCTTTTACTATGGGATTTACTATGGCAAGCGTTTTAGATCCAAGTTCTGGAACAAATATGCCTATTACTTCTCAAATTTTGCATTTGATTGCTTTATTATTTTTTCTTGCTTTTGATGGTCATCATTTAATGCTTTTATTTCTAAGTCATTCTTTGGGTTATATAAATCTTGGCGGTTTTTATCCTCATGAAAATTTAATGCATTATCTAAATATGGGGATGTTGAATATTTTCATTATAGGTTTTACGATGAGTTTTCCAATACTTGGAATTTCTCTTTTGGCAGATACTATTTTTGGGCTTTTAATGAAAACTATGCCACAATTTAATCTTTTAGTAATTGGTTATCCTATCAAGATAGCTTTAGGATTTGTAGTTCTAATAGCTATTTTGCTTGTGATGATGCAATATTTTAAAGATTTGATTTTGGAGGTTTTTACTCATATGCAAACTCTGTTTTTCGCCTAAGCAAAGGATAAATGAAAATGTTATAGAATAGCAATTATTTTTAAGGATTAAAGTGATGAAAATTTTACTTTTGAATGAAAACCCTGTTGTATCAAGACTTATAAGCTTGAGTGCAAAAAAAATGTCTTATGATTTTGAGGAAATTAATGCCTATGATGAAAATTTAGGTCATTATGATGTGATTATAGTCGACAGTGATACACCTGCTCCTTTGAAAATTCTTAAAGAAAAATGCGATAAATTAATTTTTTTAGCGCCGCGTAATCAAAGTGCGGATATTGATGCCTTAATTTTGCATAAACCATTTTTACCTACAGACTTTTTAAATTTACTCAATCAAGAAAATCTTAAAATCGCAGATGACATTATTTTGCCAATCGAAGAAGCTGAAAATCCTTACGCTAATATCAGTTTAGATTTAGATGGTTTAAATTTAGATGACTTGCCTGATGAAAATACTGAAGATACGCAAGAAAATGAGCTTTCTATGGAAGAAAATTTAGAATCTTTAGCTTTATATGACATGGAAGAAGAAACAAACCAGAAAGAAATTGCTAGTGAAAATACCGATAAAGAATTAAATTTAGATGATTTAAGTCTTGATGAAGATCAAGAAGAGAATGATGCGTCAGAACAAACCACAGCTAATCATATAGAGGAAAAAAAAGAAGATGAGCAAGCTTTGGAAGTAGCATTTCAAGATGATATTTTAAATGACAAAACTAGCGAAGAAAATGAAGAAGAATTTGAAATTCAAGAGCAAGATACACAAGAACAAGATGCAAACCAAGATGAACAAGATAAAATAGAAGATACTCAAGAACTTGAAGATCAAGTTGATAATTTAAATGGTGACTTAGTGCAAGATAATGAAAACTCTGAAGCTCAAGAGGCAATTGTAAATAATAATTTAGATGCAGAAGAAGCTCAACCGGAAGTACTAGAAGATGCAGAGGAGCCTAGTAAAACTCAGTTGCAAGATTTTATTACAGATGATTTTCCTATCGTTGAAGAGCAAGAAAGAAAAATCGATTTTGATGATATTCCAGAAGATGCTGAATTTTTAGGTCAAAGAAAAGAAGAGGATGAAGCTGTAGAGGATTTCTTGCCTGTTGTAGAAGATCAAGAAAATTTAAATGAACATGATGATTTTGAAGAAATGAGTAGCTTAAGCACTCAAGATCAAATCAAAGAAGAGTTAGCACAACTTGATGAGCTTGAATACGATATTGATAGCGATGATAATATTAAGGTTTTAGAGGATTTTAAAGAAGAGCCTATTTTAGACGATAAAGATTTGCCAAATAATGATGAGGAAATCGTTGTTCCAAAATTACAAATCAATGATTTTGATAGTTTAAAAGAAAGCGATATACAAGAAGCTTTAGGCGAAGAAATATCTACTTTAGAGGATAACAAAAGCGAGAAATTAAAAATCAAAGAAGATCAACTAGCAAGTGAAGCAGGTGAAGAAATTGTTAATGAATTAAGCCAAAGTATAGCAGGGGCTATCACTTCAAGCATTAAAGATGATACCTTAAAAGCAGCACTTAAGGGTATGAATATGAATATAAATATTAGCATTAGTTTTAATGAGGATAAAAATTGAGTGCTTTTATATTGTTGGTTTCAGGGCCAAGTGGAGCTGGAAAATCCACTCTTTTAAAAAAGCTTTTTGATGAATTTCAAGAAGAGCTTTATTTTTCTATTTCTTCGACAACACGCTTACCAAGAGAAGGTGAGCAACATGGAGTGGATTATTATTTTATCACGCATGATGAATTTCAGCAAGGTATAGATAAAGAGCAGTTTTTAGAGTGGGCTAAAGTGCATGAAAATTTTTACGGCACTTCGCTTGAGCATATACAAAATGCTTTAAATGATGGAAAAATAGTTGTTTTTGATATAGATGTACAAGGTTTTAAGATAGTCAAAAAGAAAATGGCTGAAAAAATCATTTCTGTTTTTATCACTACAAAAAATAAAGATGAATTAAAAAAAAGACTTATTAAGCGAAATACTGATACAATATTGCAACTAGAGAAGAGATTGCAAAATGCAAGTGATGAAATGAAAGAGCTTAATGAGTATGATTATTTTATCATTAACGATAAGCTAGAGGAAAGTTACGAAGCATTAAGAGCAATTTTAATTGCCCATAAGTTTAAGACTAAAGGGCAAAATCTAGAGCAAATTCAAAATATTTGGAACAAAGGAGAATAAAATGGGTGGTTGGTCAAGTCCAAGTCATTGGTTAATTATTTTATTAATTGTTGTATTACTTTTTGGAGCCAAAAAGATACCAGAGCTTGCAAAAGGCTTGGGTAAGGGTATTAAGACTTTTAAAGATGAAATGAGCAATGAGGATGAAGCAGCAAAAAATGCGCATAAAATCGAAGAAAAGCAAAATACAACCAATCATGCAAATACTGATGCAAATATAGATGAAGTAAAAAAATCTTAAGGCTTAGTTTTTGAAAAATATTATTTTTAATGAAGTTAAAAAAATTTTAGAGTGCGATTTTGCACTTGAAAATCCAAAGGATAAAAATCTAGCTCATTTTGCTACCCCTTTGGCTTTTTCTTTAGCTAAAGAATTAAGAAAATCACCTATTTCTATAGCAAATGAACTAGCTGCTAAATTTCAAGAACATAGCTATTTTGATAAGGTTGAAGCACTCAATGGATATTTGAATTTTAGATTATCAAAAACCTTTTTAAATGAGCTTGCAAATAAAGCCTTACAAAATCCAAATGAATTTTCCAAAGGAGAGGATAAAACTGAAAGTTTTTTGCTTGAATATGTCAGTGCTAATCCTACAGGCCCTTTACATATAGGGCATGCAAGAGGTGCGGTTTTTGGTGATACTTTGGCACGCATTGCAAAACACTTAGGATATAAATTTGACACAGAATATTATGTCAATGATGCGGGTAATCAAATTTATTTACTAGGACTTTCTATTTTACTAAGTGTGAAAGAAAGTATACTTCATGAAAATGTTGAATATCCAGAGCAATATTACAAAGGCGAGTATATAGCAGATTTAGCAAAAGAAGCTTTTGAAAAATTTGGTAAAGAATTTTTTAGCGAAGAAAATATCCCTAGTTTGGCTGATTGGGCAAAAGATAAAATGCTTGTTTTGATTAAACAAAATTTAGAACAAGCAAAGATTAAAATTGACAGCTATGTAAGCGAAAGATCGTATTATGATGCTTTAAATGCAACTTTAGAATCTTTAAAAGAGCATAAAGGAATTTACGAGCAAGAAGGTAAAATTTGGCTTGCTTCTTCGCAAAAAGGCGATGAAAAAGATCGTGTTATTATCCGTGAAGATGGCCGTGGGACTTATTTAGCAGCGGATATAGTTTATCATAAGGATAAAATGAGTAGAGGTTATGATAAATGTATCAATATTTGGGGAGCAGATCATCATGGCTATATATCTAGAATGAAGGCTGCTATGGAATTTTTAGGCTTTAAGGCTGATGATCTTGAAATTATCTTAGCACAAATGGTTTCTTTACTTAAAAATGGAGAACCTTATAAAATGAGTAAAAGAGCAGGAAATTTTATCTTAATGAGTGATGTGGTAGAAGAGATAGGAAGCGATGCATTGCGTTATATCTTTTTAAGTAAAAAATGCGATACTCATTTAGAATTTGATATCAGTGATTTACAAAAAGAAGACAATTCTAATCCTGTGTATTATATCAACTATGCACACGCTAGAATTCATCAAGTTTTTGGCAAAGCTGGTAAAAAAATTGATGATGTGATTGATGCAGATTTACAAAGCCTAAATCAAGATGGAGTAAATTTGCTTTTTGAAGCTTTGAATTTAAAAGCTATTTTAAACGATGCTTTTGAGGCTAGAGCTTTGCAAAAAATTCCTGATTATCTTAAAAATTTAGCTGCAAATTTTCATAAATTCTACAATGAAAATAAAGTTGTAGGCTCTGCAAATGAAAATGATTTGCTTAAATTATTTTCTTTGGTTGCTCTTAGTATTAAAACCGCATTTTCTTTAATGGGTATTGAAGCAAAAAACAAAATGGAACATTAAAACAGCATTTTGCTGTTTTAATAATTTAGCAAAAATACTGCTATTATCACGATAATGATACCTAAAATTCCTATTTTGTTTAATTTTTCTTTATATAAAATCCATCCACCAAGACAAGTTCCTATGATGCCTATAGCACCCCAAGTTGAGTAAGCTATGCTTAAAGGAACATATTTTAAAGAAAAAGAAAGTAGAAAAAAAGCAAGTATAGCATTGACAATCGCAGCTAAGCCCCAAATTTTATTCTTAAAACCATCTGATTTTTTTAGCAATAAATTTGCTACGATATCTAACAATGCCGATAGAACAATAATAAAAATATACATTATTCTTTAACCTCGCCTATATTAATCATGATAATTCCAACGATAGAAAGAATAATGCCTAGAATTTGAGTTAAGGTTAAACTCTCTTTAAAAACTATAAAAGAAACTAAAAGTATAAGAATAATCCCTAAAAGTTCCCATACAGCATAGGCTATGCCTACTTGAATTTTTTTAATCGCCTTGCCCATAAAAAAATAAGAAAAAGCTATAAATAAAGCCATAAATATATAGCCTAAAATTTGATTTTCCATTTTTAAAAAACTAGTACCTAAAACTTCAAATACAATAGCAGCAATCAAGAAAAACCAAGCAACAAAAAGTTCTTTTTTTATTAAATTCAAGAAAGCCCTCCTAAAAATAAACGGTAAAATCATATCATTTAAAGCTTTAATTAGCCTTTTTGTTTTATACTTTTAACTTTAGAAATCTTAAAGAAAGTGAGAATTTATGGGACGAGCGTTTGAATACCGAAGAGCCTCTAAAGAGGCTAGATGGGATAAAATGAGTAAGCTTTTTCCTAAGCTTGCTAAAGCCATACAAGTAGCTGCTAAAGAAGGTGGCACTGATCCTGATATGAATCCAAAATTAAGAAGTGCTATAGCCACAGCAAAAGCAAATAATATGCCAAAAGATAATATAGATGCGGCTATTAAGCGTGCGAGTGGAAAAGATAGCGCAGATATTAAAAACATTCATTATGAAGGAAAAGCTGCACATGGAGCTTTGGTTATAGTTGAATGTATGAGCGATAACCCTACGCGCACCGTGGCTAATGTTAAAGCCATTTTTAGCAAAAATGGTGGAGAAGTTTTACAAAATGGATCTTTAGGCTTTATGTTTGCTAGAAAAGCGGTTTTTCATCTTGAAAAATTTGCAGGAGATTTAGAAGAATTAGAACTTGATTTGATCGATGCAGGGCTTGAAGAATTAGAACAAAATGAAGAAGAGTTAGTAATTAGCGGTGATTATACTGCCTTTGGTGAGCTAAGTTCTGCTATAGAGACTAAGGGTTTAGTTCTTAAAAAAGCAGGACTTGAGTATATACCAAACAATCCTGTAAGCTTTAGCGAAGAACAGCTTAGCGATATAGAAAAACTTTTAGATAAGTTAGAAGATGATGATGATGTTCAAGCTGTTTATACAAATATAGATTAAGGAGAAATAATGATAAAAACAATCGAAACAAGCAAAGTAAATGAATACAAATTTGCTCTTATAGAAACTGAAAAAGGCACAATGAAATTAAAACTTTTTGGCGATGAGGCTCCGCAAACGGTTTGTAATTTTGCTACTTTGGCTAATGAGGGATTTTATAAAGATTTAAATTTTCATCGTGTGATCCCAAATTTTGTCATACAAGGAGGTTGTCCACACGGCAATGGTGTAGGTGGGCCTGGATATGAAATTATTTGCGAATGTGATGATCAAGAACATAAACATGAGCGTGGAACCTTATCTATGGCACACGCAGGACGCGATACGGGTGGCTCTCAATTTTTTATTTGTCACAGCCCTCAAGCTCATTTAGATGGAGTTCATACTGTTTTTGGGCAAATTAATCCCGAAGATAAAGAAAGTTTGGAAGTGCTAGATTCTATTCGTCAAGGTGATAAAATCATCGATATTAAAATCTGTGATAAAATCTAATTTACATTAATTTTTATCTTGCCTACTAAAGCTGGTCTTTTACTAGACTAGCTAAGATAGCTTCTGTATAAATCTTAGTTAGAAAGTATGATTTTAAATACTTGCTTTAATTTGTTTATTTTTTTAAGTTACAATTTTGGAAATTTTTCTTCTATAAGGCTAATATGCAAGAAATCATTCATTTTATTATCGAAACTGCTAGTGATTGGGGATATTTAGGCATTATTATTTTAATGACTTTAGAAAGTTGTTTTATACCTTTTCCAAGTGAAGTTGTGATGATTCCAGCAGGATATTTAGCGCATAAGGGCGAGCTTGATATAGTTTTTTGTATATTAAGTGGAGTTTTAGGCTCTGTTTTAGGAGCTTTGATTAATTATTATATTTGCTTTTTTTGGGGTAAAAAATTTGTACTTAGATGGGGTAAATATTTTGGTATCAATGAAGCTAAATTTGCCAAATTTGAAGAATTTTTTAATAAACACGGAGAATTTTCCACTTTTACTTGTAGGCTTTTGCCAGGAATTCGTCAGTATATTTCCATGCCTGCGGGTTTGGTTAAAATGAAACTTGTTAATTTTGTGCTTTTTACTGCACTAGGTAGTGCTATTTGGGTAAGTATACTCGCATTTTTGGGTTATTATATAGGAGAAAATGAAGAATTGATTAAAGCTTATCTGACTCAAATTCTTATTGTTATAATTATTTTTATAGTTTTGGCAAGTTTAATTTATATAAAAATAAAAAAGCCTTTTGCTAAAAAGGCTTAAATTTTATCGCTCACACTTTGTATAGCATTTTTAATTTGCAGTTTTGAATTTTCTAGCTTGATTTTTTCTCTTTCGTTAAAATCTAGTTCAAAGATTTTTTCTACCCCATTTTTTCCTATGATAGCAGGCAATGAAAATGCTAAATCATCAAAAACCACACTTATAGGATACAAGCTTTTTCTATCTTCTAAAACAGCTTTAGCTAAATTTGCACAAGAAGTTCCTATGCCAAATTCGGTTCTTCCTTTGCGTTTATAGATAAAATACCCCTCATCAACAACTGCTTTTTCGATATTTTCTATATCTAATTTTTTACCCATCTTATCGCAAAATGTTAGTAAATTTTGCCCTAAAACACTAGCCGTAGAAAGGGCGGCAAATTGCGAATCCCCATGCTCTCCTATCATATAAGCGGTGATATCTTTAGGATTAAGATCTAAATCTTTGGCTAGAATTTTTTTAAGTCTAGAGCTATCAAGATTGGTTCCACTTCCAAAAACATGGTTTTTAGGTAAAGAGCTTAGAATTTGAGTATAATAAGTAATCGTATCATTTGGATTTGTAGCAACGATATATTTACCCTTAAAATTTGCATGTTTTAAACTCAAAACAATATCCTTAAGCTCGGTGATATTGTTTTGAAGCTCAACTAAACGACTGGATAATTCTTTTAAATTTTCTTTTCTGAAAGCTAGGATGATAATATCACAACTTGCTAGTTGTTCTAAATTTGTAGCATGAATTATTCTCGTATAAGAAGAATGAATCGCAGACATATCTTCTAAATCTCTCGCGTGTGCTAAGGCTAAGTCTTGCTTGATATCATATAAATAAAGTTCGGAGCAAATATTTTGCACAACAATATTATAAGCACTTGCTGCACCCACAAAACCCAAACCCACAATACCGATTTTTGACATTTTATTTCCTTTGCTTTGAAATTTTGTTATAATTATATAAATTTGATTTTAAAGAAATTATAAATATGCAAAAGCCTGATATTCAAAGTTTAACAAATTTTCTAATCGACTATACCAAAACACTTTTAAGCGCAGGAACCTACACAGCTAGAGTTGCTAAATGCGTTGGCAGGATAGCTCAAGTTTATGGATATGAGATCAATATTAATTTCTTTTTTCACCATATCACTTTAAATATTGTAGATATTGAAGATAATTCCATACAAAGAACCTATGTGATACCTAATCATCATGCTCATATTAATTTTAAACTTATTTTTGAATTAAGTGCTTTAAGTTGGGCCATATACGATCACAAATACGAACTTGAAAAAGCAAAATCAGCCTTTAATGCTATAAGTATTCAAAAAAAACATTCTTATGTATTAAATCTTTTATTTGTTTCTATAGCTAATTCAGGTTTTTGTAGACTTTTTGGCGGGGATTTTGGCGCAGGGGTTTTGGTATTTTTTGCGACTTTTTTAGGACTGCTTTTAAGATTTGCTCTTACTAAGATAAAAATAGATTTAAGAATTCAATACATTCTTTGCTCTTTTGTTTCTTCTTGGTTTGTATTTTTGGGTTTAGATATGGGCTATACAAATACTTCTGATGCAGCACTTGGTTCTAGTATCTTATATCTTATACCGGGGGTATTTTTTATCAATTCTATAATCGATATATTAAAAGATCATATTTTAATGGGTTTAAGTCGTATTATCAGCGTAGCTATTTTAATTTGCTGTATTGCTCTTGGAATTTATATGACTCTTAGTATTTCAAAATTTGGGATTTTACAATGATTGAATTTATCTTAAAAGATATGTTTTTTGCTGCTATGGCTGGGTTTGGTTTCGCGTATGCTTGTAATCCTCCTTTAAAAACTCTTATTTTATCTGCACTCTTAGCGGCCATTGCTCACGGACTTCGCTTTACTTTGATAGAATATTTTCATTTTGAAACTTTGGCAATTGCAACTTTTGTAGCTTCTTTTTGCGTGGGTTGTTTGGGTATTGCTTTGGCTAAGATTATTAAAACCCCTGCTGAGGTTATTGCTTTTCCTGCGCTTATTCCTATGATACCTGGTATTTATGCTTATAAGGCTATTTTATATCTTATCTCTTTTATACGCAGTGATGATTTAAAGGCTAAGTCTGAATTTTTGGTGCAGTTTTTTGATTATTTTTTTACCACACTTTCGGTAACTTTGGCTTTGGCTATAGGGGTAAGCGTTACCTTGCTTATATTCTTTGAGCAAAGTTTTATGATGACAAGGCATGCTAAAAAGCATTGATTTTTGTTTAATCTTTCTTATTATAATTTTGAAAATTTTATAAAAAAGGAAAAATACATGTTGTGTCCTGTTTGTAATGTTGATTTGGTAATGAGCGATAGAAGCGGAGTTGAGATTGATTATTGTCCAAAGTGTCGTGGTGTTTGGCTTGATCGTGGAGAACTTGATAAAATCATAGAACGCAGCACTCCTAATACGGCAAGTTTTAACCAAGCTCCAAGACAAGAGCCTAGATATAATGATCATTCTTATAGTCACCAAAGCCACGATCATTATTACAAAAAGAAAAAAAGAGAAAGCTGGCTAGGCGAACTTTTTGATTTTTAATTTTTATGAAAAATATAAATCTTTATATCCTTTTTAGTTTAATATCTTAAAATATCAAGCAAAAAGGATATAAAATGTATGAATTTTTACTACACGAACCCTTAGCGAATAAATCTAAACATAACCACGAAGATCACTCTCATGAACATCATCATGCTGATGCAAGGAGTGTGGATAAAAAAATATTGAAAATTTCTCTTTTGATGACTTTTTCAATGATGCTGGTTCAATTTATATACTCTTTACTTTCTAATTCTCTTGCGCTTTTAAGTGATACTTTGCATATGTTTTCAGATGTTTTTGCTCTAACACTTAGTTTTTTAGCTATTATCGCTATAGAAAAATGGCAGGATCATCAAAAGACTTTTGGTTATTTTCGCTTAGAAATTTTGGTCGCATTTATCAATGCTTTAACTATCATTTTATCAGCGATTTTTATCATCTATGAAGCTATAGAAAAGCTTATAAATCCAAGCAGTATCGATGCTAAAACTATGATTATAGTAGCTGTTTTAGGTTTTTTAGTCAATGCTATAAATGCTTTTATGATGTTTAGAGGCGCAAATTTAGAAAATGTCAATATGAAATCAGCCTTTTTGCATATGATGAGTGATTTGCTGGGCTCTTTGGTAGTGATTATAGGTGGTATTGCTGTATATTTTAGCGGTATAGTTTATATAGATACGATTTTAGCTATTATTTTATCGCTTTTACTTTTAAGATGGGCTATAACACTTCTTAAGCAAAGTGTAAATATTTTACTTGAAACCTCTCCTGTGGATATAGAAGAGGTAAAACAAGCTTTGCTTTTAAATTCTAAAGTAGAAGAGGTGATTGATTTGCATATCACACAAATTACCAATAAAATGTTAGTAGCTTCTATGCATTTACGAGTTAATATCGATGATTTAAAAGAATTTGAACAATTATCTTATGATTTGTCGCATGATTTGTTACACCGATTTGAAATAGGGCATATTACCATTCAACCTTTAAGGAGTAAAAATGAAATTTAAAGTCGCAAATATCAATTGTCAAAATTGTGCAAATTTGATTAAAAATTCTTTAGAAGATATTTTTGGAGAGATCAAAATAGATCTTGATGCAAATCCCCGCACGCTAAGTTTGAATTTAGATAGCTCAAGAGAAGAAGAATTTAAAAAAGAACTTGGCGAACTTGGTTTTGAAGTTTTAGAAAAGATTGAATAATGCAAGAATTTCGTGTAAAAATAGGCAAAATGACTTGCGTAAATTGCTCTAATGCCATAGAGCGTGCTTGTAAGAAAATACAAGGAGTGAGTGATGCAAGTGTTTCTTATGTGAATTCTAGTGGGGTATTTTTACTCGAAGATGAGGCAAGGAGTCAAGATGTGATTGAAAAAATTCAAAGTCTTGGCTTTGAGATTTTAGAAAATGAGCAAAATTTGGAAGAATACCGTAAAAAAGAACTCATCTCCTTGCGTAAAAATTTGCTTTTAAGCATAGTTTTAAGTGCTTTGATTATGTATTTTGAAATGTTTGACACAAGTTTTTTAAGTCAAAATATGCAAATGCTTCTAAGCTTTTTTGTGATTTTTTATTGCGGTAGGACTTTTTTTTCTCATGCGATTAAGGGTTTAAAAAATTGGAATTTAGATATGAATACCTTAATCGCTTTAGGCTGTATCAGTGCCTTTGCTTACTCTTTTTGTATATATTTAAATCTTTTTGAAGATGAAAAGCACCTTTATTTTAGTGGTGCGGCCATGATTATAAGTTTTGTGCTTTTGGGTAAATTTTTAGAGACAAATGCTAAATTTAAGGCTTTGAATTATCAAAAAAGACTCAATGAAATTGATATAAAAAAGGCTAAAATTTTAAACGAAGCAGGGGAGCTTAATGAAATTTTAAGTGCTTTTGTTAAAAATGGAGATATTATAGTAGTAAGAGAGGGTGAAAGCGTAGCAGTTGATGGGGTAGTGATCCAAGGTAAGGCCGAGATTGATACGAGTTTTTTAAGCGGAGAATTTTTGCCTAGCAGTGTAAGAGTTGATGATGAGATAAAGGCAGGCTCTATACTTTTAAATGGAAATTTACATATAAAAGCAAGTAAAAAGGCTATGGATAGTACTTTAGAACAGATCAAAGATCTTGTCTTTAAAGCAGGAAATGTCAAAACTCCTTTGGAAAATTCAGTCGATAGAATTTCTAGATATTTTGTCATCACAATAATCGCTTTTGCCTTGGCAGTTTTTGTATTTTGGAGCTTTAAAGCAGGCGTAAGTGAAGCTTTTTTACACGCTTGTGCAGTCCTTTTAATCTCTTGCCCTTGCGCCTTAGGGCTTGCAACTCCTATCGCTTTAATCACCGCTCAAGGTGCGGCGATGAAAAATTTTATCCTAATCAAAAACCCTGCTGCTTTAGAAAATTTAAATAAAATCAAGACAGCTTTTTTTGATAAAACAGGCACCTTAACGCAAAATAATTTAGAACTTTTTAGGCACAATTTAAATGCTAAAGATTTTCAAATGCTAGCCTTAATCGAAAGTTCAAGTTCTCATCCTATCGCTAAGGCTATCTTTGAAGCTTCTAAGATAAAAGCTCAAATTCTAAAAGGAAGTAGTGAAATTTTTATAGGCAAGGGTGTAAAATACATAGAAGAAAATGAAGAATACTTGCTAGGAAATTTAAAATTTATGCAAGAGAGTGGAGTAAAAAATTTAGAAAAGGCAGATGAATTTTTACAGAGTTTAAAAGAAGAAGCTTTAATTTGTGTGTATTTTGCTAAAAATGGTGAGTGCTTAGGGGTGCTTACTCTAAAAAATACCTTAAAAGAAGGGGCTAAAGAGCTTATAGAGGATTTTAAAAAGCAAAAAATTCAAAGCATTATTTTAAGTGGAGATAATGAAAAAAGCGTACAAAGTGTCGCAAATTTATTGGGTATTGCTGATTTTAAGGCAGGATTGTTGCCTGAAGAAAAATTGCAAATCATTAAAGAGCATAAGCAAAATTCACTTTTTGTAGGAGATGGGATTAATGATGCAGCTGCTTTAAATTTAGCAAGTGTGAGTATGAGTTTTAAAGAAGGAAGTGATTTAGCTAAAAATGCTGGAGATTTTATACTTATGAAAGATGATTTAAGGCTTATTTCTTGGTGTTTTAAGCTTGCTAAAAAGACAAAAAATATTATTAAGCTCAATCTTTTTTGGGCGTTTTTTTATAATATTCTTTGTATTCCCATAGCCGCAGGCTTTGTGCCTTTCATCACTTTAAGTCCTCATTTAGCAGCACTTGCAATGTGTTTTAGCTCACTTTGTGTAGTGCTTAATTCTCTAAGACTTAGAAAAGTCTAAGCTTTAGAGACTTAGTTTTCTATTTTGGGTTCGCCAAAATATTCTCTTAAAGCTTCTTTTGTATCCTCTTGAGGATCAAATTTCTTTGCTCCTTGTTTTAGCTCATTAAAAGAAGAGTGAAGATCTATTTTTTTAGGAGCTTGTGCTTCATTATTTTGTTGAGGCAGTTCTTGGGTTAGGGATTGTAATTTGCTCTCATCTATAATGATTGCTTTTTGCACGACAATTTTAGCATTAGAGCCAAAATGATTTCTAAAAAGTTCTTGAATGAGTTTAAAGCCCTTATTAAGCTTATCGCGGTTACTTCCTTGCGCATTTGAACTAATAGTTAAAATTTCATTTTCATAACTTATAAATTGAGTGCTTTGTTTAAAGCATTCTCCAAGTTCATAATCTCTATCGTAGATTTTTTCAAGTAAAATTTCGTATGCATTTTTAATCGTTGAAGATTTTTGAATCTCTAATACTATAGGGGTTTTCACCTCTTGTTTTTCTAGATTAGAATTTGTATTTGTAAGGTTTTTTTGAATTTCATTAATTTGTGTATCGATTTCTTTTAAATGACTTGCTTCCATCATCATAAAAGCCATCACACAAAGCGTAAAGCCATCATCATCACAGATGAGATTTTTTGCTCTTGCTAGGATACGGAAAAACCTTTCATAAATGAGAGTTGAAAATTCACTGCTTTTTGCAAAAAAACTTTCTTTTAGATAAAAAAGCATTTCATCGATCACGCTTGAGGCTTCATAGTCTTTAAGCTCTTCTAAAAAATCAAAAACTCTATCCTTGTTTTTGGTTAAAATGGCATGGTAAAATTCTTTGATTTTAGCAGGATCTAAAAAACCCAACATATCAGTAATCTTACTCGTGCTTATATCATTTTGGCAAAAGATAATAGCTTGATCAAGCAAGGTAAGAGTATCTCTTAAAGAGCCATTTCCACTTCTTGCGACAAATTTCAAGGCTTCTTCTTCAAATTTGACATTTTCCTTGTTTAAAATTTCTTTTAAATGATTTAAAATTTCATTTTGTGGAATTTGTTTGAAGCGAAAATGTTGTGTCCTTGAAAGCACGGTAGCGGGCAATTTCAAAGGATCGGTGGTCGCTAGGATAAATTTCACATAGCTTGGAGGTTCTTCTAGTGTTTTTAAAAGTGCATTAGCAGCTTGAGGTGTTAGCATATGCACTTCATCGATGATAAAGATTTTAAATCTTGCCATAGAAGGGGTATATTTAGTTTGTTCAATAAGAGCTTGTATGTCTTCTAGCCCGCGATTGCTAGCGGCGTCCATTTCTATGATGTCTATATGTTTACCTTCAAGTGCGGCAAGGCATTGTTTGCAAGTTCCACAAGGAGTATCACTTGGGCCATTATCACAAACTAGAGCTCTAGAAAAAATTCTGGCACTTGAAGTTTTACCGCTTCCGCGTAAGCCTGAAAAGAGATAAGCATGAGCTAGGCGATTGTGATTTAATGCATATTTTAAGCTTGTGCTGACTGTTTTTTGTCCTATGAGTTCATCAAAGGTTTTAGGTCTGTATTTAATCGCTAAGGCTTGAAGCATCTCTACTCATTCATAATAGATAAAAGTTCTACATTGTCTTTAGTTTTTAACATTTTTGAATAAAGAAATTTAAGCGCTTCGATATCATCCATTTGAGAAATCGCTGAACGAATAGCCCAAATTTTTTGTAGTTCTGCCACTCCTTGTAAAAGTTCTTCTTTTCGAGTTCCAGATTTGATGATATTAATCGCAGGATAAATTCTTCTATCTGAAATATTTCTATCTAAGACTATTTCGCTATTACCCGTTCCTTTAAATTCTTCAAAGATCACATCATCCATTCTTGAACCTGTGTCGATAAGTGCAGTTGCTACTATGGTCAAAGATCCGCCATTTTCTATATTTCTTGCTGCACCAAAAAAGCGTTTAGGTTTATGAAGTGCATTAGCATCTACCCCACCACTTAGTACCTTTCCACTGCTTGGAGTTGCAGTGTTATAAGCTCTAGCAAGCCTTGTGATACTATCTAGCAAAATGATAACATCTTTGCCTGTTTCTACCATTCTTTTTGCTTTTTCGATAACTAGTTCTGCCACGCGAACATGATTATAAGCAGGCAAATCAAAAGTAGAGCTAAACACTTCACCCTTTACACATCTTTGCATATCAGTAACCTCTTCAGGTCTTTCATCGACTAAAAGAACGATTAAATGCATTTCAGGATGATTTTTAGCAATCGCACTTGCTAGCTCTTTCATAAGTTCTGTTTTACCCGTTCTTGGCGGTGCTACGATGAGTCCGCGTTGTCCTTTACCTATAGGGGTAAAAAGATCTAAAATTCTTCCAGTTAATTTCATAGCATCGTATTCGAGTTTGATTTTTTCTGTTGGAAAAATAGGAGTTAAGTTATCAAATAAAGGTCTTTCTTTAGCTTCTTGCAAAGGCAAATAATTAATCGCTTCTATTTTCAAAAGAGCATAGTATTTTTCCTGATCCTTAGGCTCTCTAACTTGTCCAGTTACTATATCGCCCACGCGTAGAGCAAATTTACGAATTTGTGAGTTTGAAACATAAGCATCATTGACACTATCGCTTAAATTTGAATCCATACCCCTTAAAAAGCCATAACCTTCTGAAGAAATTTCTAAAATTCCTGTAAAAAGGATAAAACCACCCTTTTTGGTTTGGGCTTTTAAAATTTCAAAAATGAGTTCTTGACGGCGAAATTCTCTAGGATTTTCTATCTCGCATTCATTAGCTATTTTAACTAGGTTTTCTAAGTCAAGTAGTTTTAAGTCTTCAATTTTATAACCCTCCACTGGAATGTGGGTTCTTTGATGTTGTTTTTTTTCTTTTTCCATAAGTCCTCGCAAGAAAGCAGTAATTTTGTAGCAAATTAAAACCGTGATTTTAGTAAAAAAATATACTTTTTGTCAAATTTGTCTATAATTATAAAAAATATTTTTTTAAAGAATGATTATGAAATGTGAACATTGTAGACTAGATTATCAAAAATCTCAAATGATAGAAGCTAAGGGTAAATTTTTTTGCTGTAGGGGCTGTTTGAGTGTTTGGGAAATTTTACATGAAAGTGGCTTGGATGAATTTTACGAAAGATTGGGCAATAACGCACTAAAGCCAGTTAGCTTGGAATTTTCTAACAAAAATTATGATGAGTTTATCACCAAAACCAAAGAGGGTTTTAGCGAAATTTATCTCATGATACACGGCATAGAATGCTCCGCTTGTGTTTGGCTTAATGAGAGAGTTTTAACCAAACAAGAAGGAATTTTGGAGTTAGATATCAATCATCTTTCGCATAAAGCACGCATTGTTTTTGATGAACAAAGTGTTTCTTTGGCGCAAATTTTAAATCTTATCGAAAGTATAGGATATAAAGCCAGTGCTTATGATCCATCTAAAAATTCCAAAAAAGCAGATTTGATCAAGCGAGAATTTTACTCTAAGCTCATAGTTGCCATTGCTTGTGTGATGAATATCATGTGGATAGCAGTAGCAAAATATGCGGGATTTTTTAGCGGTATGGATAGGGATATTAAAGATATTTTAAATTTTGCTGAATTTATCCTTTGCTCTCCTGTGCTTTTTTATGCAGGTTCAAATTTTTATAAAAGTGCTTTTAAAGCTCTAAAAATGCGTAGTTTAAATATGGATAGCTTGGTTATAAGCGGAGCAAGTTTGGCTTATGGATACTCTTTATGGGCGATGTTTTTTAGAGTAGGCGAGGTGTATTTTGATTCTGTGGCTATGATTATTTGCTTTGTTTTTATAGGTAAATATCTTGAAATGTTTAGCAAAAAACGCGCTTTGGATACAGTAGATGGCCTAAATGATTTTTTACAAAATGAAGTTTTGGTTTTCAATGGCAAAGATTTTGAGCCTAAAGATGTTCAAAAGGTCAATATCGGAGATAGGATTTTACTTAAAAGTGGGGATAAAATTCTCATAGATGGAATTTGCAAAAAGGGTGAAGCAAGTATCGATACTTCTTCTTTAAGTGGCGAAAATGAGCCTTGCTTTGTGGGCGTGGGTAGTGTTGTAAATTCAGCTTGTATTGTGCTAGATGGAAGTATAGAATATGAAGCAAGCAAGCTTTATAAGGATTCTAAATTAAATCAAATCATAAGGCTTTTGGAATTTGCTAGCACCAAAAAAGCTAGACTTGAAAGCTTGGTTTCTCAAATTTCTGCTTATTTTTCTCGTACCATTTTAACTCTTGCCTTGCTTTGTTTTTTCTTTTGGCTGTTTTATCATCAAGAAAGTGTCGAAATTTCACTTGTTCATGCGATTTCTGTTTTAATCATTGCTTGTCCTTGTGCTCTAGCTTTAGCTACTCCAGTAAGCAATCTTATCGCTTTGGGTCAGGCTTTAAAAAGAGCGATTTTATTTAAGGATTCAAGCGTGGTTGAAAAACTTTCAAAATGCGATATAGCAGTATTTGATAAAACAGGAGTTCTTACTCAAACCCAATTAAAAATAGCTGAAGTTTTTTTAGATGAAAGGCTAAATTTAAATGAGTTTTATAGCTTTGTATCGCTTTCAAATCATCCTATTGCTAAAAGTGTAGCGCAGTTTTTACAAGATAAAAATGCAAAGCTTTTAAATTTGGATTTTAAGGGTTTGAGCAATATTCAAGCAAAGGGCATTAAAGCTTGTCTTGATAATACTTTATTTTTGGGCGGAAGTTCGAAATTTTTAGAAGATAATGGGATAAAATGTAAAAAAGAATTTAACAATTCTCATTTTATCTTTGTGCGTGATAATGAAATTCTTGCTTATTTTGAATTTTCAAGCGTATTAAGAGAAGGTGCTAAAGAGCTTATATCTTATCTTAAACAAGCTAAGATTGATACGATGATTTTAAGTGGAGATAATGAAAGAGCGGTTGAAAAAATTGCCAAAGAATTAGGAATTACTTCTTTTTATGCTTCCTGCTTGCCTCAAGATAAAATGCAAGCAATTGAAAATTTAAGTCATAAGAAAAAAGTTTTATTTGTAGGCGATGGAGTCAATGATGCCTTGGCTTTAAAATATGCTGCTGTGGCAATATCTTTGCGAGAAGGGAGTGATTTGGCGATTGAAAATAGTGATATTTTGCTTTTAAAAAATGATTTGCTTTCTTTAAAATACGCCATTAAGCTTTCTAAGGATACTTATAAAATTATCAAGCAAAATTTAATCCTTTCTTTAGCTTACAATGCTTTTACCATACCTTTGGCATTTTTAGGTTTAATTAATCCTTTAATTGCAGCGCTTTCTATGTCTTTTAGTAGTATAATGGTGATTTTAAATGCTTTAAGGATAAAAAATGAATAGTGTAATCATGATGATGATAGGGGTTTCAATACTGGGTTTTTTTATTATACTGGCTACCTTGCTTTGGGGGATAAGGACTAAACAATTTGATGATGATTATAAATTTACTACTCTAAATGATGATGAGGATGCTTTGCGCGATGCTATAGAATTAGAAAAAAGAAAAAAAGAAGCTTTAGAAAAGAGAAAATAAAGGCTTTCTAAATTTTGAAAGCCTTAAAATTATAAAGTTTCGATATAAGCTTCGATAGCTTTGAAATCTTCTTCAGTTAAACCTTTAAGGTTGATTTTCATGATAGCGCCTTGTCCATAAGCATTTCTTTTACCTTCTGAGTATTCTTTCATATATTGAAGTCTTTCAGCTGAAGAGATGCTTTTTAATGCTGGAACTTTATTTAGATAAACTTTATCTGCTTTTGCGCCGTGACATACTGCACATTTTTTAAAAAGTGTAGCTCCATCTGCGGCGAAAGCTGATACGCCAAGACATGCTAAAGCAGAAACTACTAATAATTTTTTCATTATATTCTCCTTGAAAAGTTTTAATACATAATAATTATATATTTTTAACTTTAACATTTTTCTTAAAAATATCAAAATGTTTATTTTCTTTAATTTGAATTATATTATAATATATTCTATGAAAAGAAAAGCGTTATTTTTAGATAGGGATGGTATTATAAATATAGATAAAAAATATGTCTATAAAATTCAGGATTTTGAGTTTTGTGATGGAATTTTTGAGCTTTGTAGATATTTTTTAGCGCAAAAATACTTGCTTTTTGTAGCCACAAACCAATCAGGCATTGCGAGAGGATATTACACCCAAGAAGACTTTTTTAAGCTTTGTGATTTTATGCTTAATGAATTCTTGAAAGAGAATATAAAGATTGATAAAATTTATCATTGTCCTCATTTGGAGGGTTGTGAGTGTCGCAAGCCTAAGGCAGGGATGCTTTTAAAAGCTAGGGAAGAATTTGATATAGATATGGATAACTCCATTTTTATAGGGGATAATCTTAGCGATATGCAAGCTGGAAAAAATGCACAAATTGGCACTTTGTGTTTGGTAAATGAAGAAGAAAAAGAAGGCGATTTTTTTAGACAATTTAAAAATTTAAACGAACTTTTAGATTTTTTCAAAAAAAAAGGAAGATAGATGAAAATAGCAATCACAGGAGGCGCAGGTTTTATAGGCTCACAACTTGCCTTAAATTTACAAGATAAGCATGAAATTTTAATCATCGATAAAATGCGTAGTTATGCGACTTTTGAAAATGGAAATTTGCAAAGTTTTGGACACTTTAAAAATTTACTCGATTTTAATGGTGAGCTTTTTGTGGGTGATATTAATGATGAAAAGGTTTTAAAAAAAATCGAAGATTTTAAACCCGAAGTGATTTTTCATCAAGCAGCGATTTCAGATACAACGGTTTTTGATCAAACTAAGGTTTTACAGACGAATCTTAATACTTTTAAAGATTTTATAGAACTCAGCATAAAACTTCACGCAAAGCTTGTTTATGCTAGTTCAGCTTCTGTTTATGGCGATGCAAAAAGCCCACAAACCGTAGGCAAGGATGAAGAGCCTAAAAATCCTTACGCATTTTCCAAATTTATGATGGATAAGCTAGCTAAAAAATACTACGATAAAGCCCATTTGGTAGGACTTAGGTATTTTAATGTTTATGGTAAGGGTGAGTTTTATAAAAATAAAACCGCTTCGATGGTGGTGCAGTTTGCTCATCAAATTTTAGCTGGAAAAAATCCGCGTTTATTTGAAGGAAGTGATCAAATTTTTAGAGATTTTACTTATATTAAAGATGTTATCAGTGCAAATTTAATCGCTCTTGAATCAAAATGCGGGGTTTATAATGTAGGAAGTGGAGTAGCAAGAAGCTTTCAAGATATAGTAGATATTTTACAAAAAGAACTTCATACAAATTTAACTTGCGAGTATATCCCTAATCCTTATGCAAAATCTTATCAATTTCATACTCAAGCAAAATTAGATGAAACTTGGGGTTATAAGCCAAAATTTAGTTTAGAAGAGGGTATAAGGGATTATTTGGAAGAAATCAAAAGACTTTTTGAAAAGGAAGTGAATGCTTGAATTTTTAAGTGATCAAAATCCAAAAATTCTTATCATAGGGGATTTCATGGTGGATAATTACACTTGGTGTGATTGTTCGCGCATTAGTCCTGAAGCTCCTGTTTTAGTGGCAAAAACCTTAAAAGAAGATAAAAGACTAGGCGGAGCGGCAAATGTTTATGCAAATTTAAAAAGTCTAGGAGCAGATGTTTTTGCGCTTGGTGTCGTAGGAGATGATGAGAGTGGGAAATTTTTAAAAGAAAATTTAAAAGGAGAATTTTTAATCCAAAAAGGACGCAAAACCCCTTTTAAAAATCGCATCATGGCACATAATCAGCAAGTTTTAAGACTTGATGAAGAGGATACGAGTGCGATTTTGCTAGAAGATGAGCTTGTAGAATTGTTTAACAAAAGAATTGAAAATTTTAAAGCTGTGGTTTTAAGTGATTATGCAAAAGGAGTTTTAACGCCTAAAGTGTGTAAGGCTTTTATCCAAAAAGCAAATGAGCTAAATATACCTATTTTAATCGATCCTAAAGGAAATGATTTTGGTAAATACAGTGGAGCAACGCTTTTAACACCCAATAAAAAAGAAGCTTTAGAGGTTTTGAAATTTGAGAATTTAGAGGGCGAAAATTTAGAAAAAGGTATTAAAAAACTAAAAGAAGATTTTAGTTTGCGTTATTCTATCATCACACTTTCAGAAGCAGGGATTGCTTTTTTTGATGAGAATTTACGCATAGCTCCTGCTAAAGCTTTAGAAGTTTATGATGTAACTGGAGCAGGTGATAGCGTGATCGCTGTTTTGGCTTTTTGTTTAGCTAGTGGAGTGGAAATTTTTAAAGCTTGTGAGATAGCAAATGAAGCAGCAGCTATTGTAGTGAGTAAAATAGGCAGCGTGAGTGTGAGTTTTGATGAGATGAAAAGCTTTAAACGCGTGGGCTTTGAAAAAAAGATCAAAACCAAAGAAGAGCTTTTAAAGATTTTAGAACAAAGTGATAAAAGGATCGTTTTTACAAATGGTTGTTTTGATATCGTACATTTTGGACATATAAAATATCTTGAAAAAGCAAAAAGATTGGGCGATATTTTAATCGTGGGCTTAAACTCTGATAAAAGTGTAAAAAGGCTTAAGGGCGAAGATCGTCCTGTAAATTCAGAATTTCAAAGAGCTTGTATGCTTGCGGCTTTTTATTTTGTGGATTTTGTAGTGATTTTTGATGAGGATACACCTTTAGAGCTTATAAGCTTTTTAAAGCCTGATGTTTTGGTAAAAGGAGCTGATTATAAAGACAAGCTTGTGGTGGGTTCAAATTTGGTTTCAAGAGTTGAATTGATCGATTTTGAAGAGGGTTTTAGTACGAGTAAGATTATAGAAAAAATCAAGGATAAAAAATGATAAATTTAGTAGAAAAAGAATGGCAAGAACATCAAAAAGTTGCCAAAGCAAGTGAAATTTTAAAAGGGCAAATCGCAAAAGTAGGCGAGCTTTTGTGTGAGTGTTTAAAAAAAGGTGGAAAAATTTTAATTTGTGGAAATGGTGGGAGTGCCGCGGATTCTCAACATTTTGCAGCGGAGCTTAGCGGCAGATATAAAAAAGAACGCAAAGCTTTAGCGGGTATAGCTTTGACAACAGACACTTCAGCACTTAGTGCTATAGGCAATGATTATGGATTTGAGTTTGTTTTTTCAAGGCAAGTAGAAGCTTTGGGAAATGAAAATGATATTTTAATAGGCATTTCAACCAGTGGAAAAAGTCCTAATGTCCTAGAAGCATTTAAAAAGGCTAAAGAACTAAATATGCTTTGCTTGGGGCTTAGTGGCAAAGGAGGTGGAAAGATGAATGAGCTTTGCGATCATAATCTTGTCGTGCCAAGTGATGATACGGCTAGAATTCAAGAAATGCATATCTTAATCATACACACGCTTTGTCAGATAGTGGATGAGAACTTTTGATGAAGGCATTTATCATTAATTTAGAGCGTTCTTTAGATAGAAAAGAGTACATGCAAAAGCAAATTCAAAAACTTTTTGAAAAGAATCCTAATTTAAAAAACAAGCTAGAATTTATTTTCTTTAAGGCAGTTGATGCTAAAAATAAAGAACATTTAGAATTTAAACAACATTTTCCTTGGTGGGCTTCTTGGGTTTTAGGTAGAGAGCTTAGCGATGGAGAAAAGGCTTGTTTTGCGAGTCATTATAAACTTTGGCAAGAATGCGTAAAAATTGATGAGCCTATAATCATCCTAGAAGATGATGTGGAATTTAGCGATGAATTTTTAAATAATGGGGAAGAATACATAGAAGAATTATCAAAGAGTGAGTATGAATATGTAAGACTTTGTTATTTAACACAAGGTAAAATGTTGAAGCTTAATGATAATTTTTTGTTTACTTTGGATAGTATTGGCGGAACACAAGGGTATCTTATAAAACCTATTTCGGCTTTAAAATTTATTGATAATTTAAAATTTTGGATTAAACCAGTGGATAATGTTATGGATATGTATTATTATAGTAAAGTTTTTACTATAACTTACACTCCTCTTTTACTAAAGACAACAGATATTAATTCCACTATTGAAGAGAGAAAAAAAGACAAAAGACCTATTTTTAAAAGAATAATTAAAGAAATTTGTAGGTTGTATTTTATTTATTTAAAATTTACATATAAACAAAAGGCAATAAAATTTTTAAGACGTGAAGTATAATTTTAATTAATTTAGAAATAGCAATTGTTTACTTACTTCTATGATGATTTCTGGTTTTAAATCTTTCATGCATTTGTGGTGTTTTAAAGGGCAGGTTTTTTGCATACAAGGCATACAAGCTAGATTTAAATGCACCCATCTTGCATTTTCATTTTGCCAAGGTGAAGTTTGAGTAAATTTGGTAGGCCCAAAAATAGCCACGGTTTTTACTTTATAAACCGCACTTATGTGCATAGGTCCACTGTCATTTGTGATGAAAAGATCGCAAAAAGCGATATTTTGACAAAGGGTTTTGATGGTAGTTTTATTGCAAAGATTTTTTACTTTTATGTTTTGTTCTTTTAAAATTTGATAAATTTCATTACAAAGTTCTTGTTCGGCTTTTCCTGCACCAAAGATTAAAATCTCATGACTTTGGCTGAAATTTAAAGCCACTTTAGCAAAATAACTCACATCCCATCTTTTTGCACTTCCAAAGCTTGCACCAGGGTTGAGTCCTAGAATTTTTTTACCATTTTTTAAGACAAGAGGGTTTTGAAATTTTAGCTTAAAGGGAAGCTTTAAGTCTTTAAAATGAGCTTTTATACTAAGTGAGTTTTCTATAAAATAAAGGTATTTTAAAACTTGATGTTCTTCTTTGTGCTTGTTTTTGTCAAAAAAATATCTTTGCTTTGTTTTAAGAATATGTAAGATAATCTTAGAAGAAAACGCAGACCTAAAAGCAAAGCTAAAATCGATTTTGCCAAGTTCTTTGCGTAAAGATAGGGCTTGTTTATAGCGAGATTGTTTATTTTCTATGATGATTTTAGAATTAGGAAATTCTTTAAAAAGTGCTGTGGAAACCAAAGAGCCATAAAGGATAAATTGGGCATTTTTAAAATGTTCTTTTATAGCGTATAAAGCAGGCGAAGCCATCACTGCATCGCCTAGCCAAGTGGGAAGATGTATAAAAATTTTCATAAATTTCCTAAACTTTGATAGAATTGTTTTTATTATTTTAACAAAATTTAGGAAAAATATGCCACAACTTTCGATCATAATCCCGCTTTTTAATTCTTGTGAATTTATCACAAGAGCTTTGCAAAGCTGTATAAATCAGACTTTAAGAGATATTGAAATTTTGGTTATTGATGATAAAAGCAAAGATGAGAGTGTAAAAATAGCCTTAGAATTGGCTAAAAAAGATGAGAGGATAAGGATCTTTCAAAATGATGAAAATTTAGGCACTTTTGCGACTAGAAATTTAGGAGTTTTAAAATCTAGGGCTGATTTTATCATATTTTTAGATAGCGATGATTTTTTAGCTTTAAATGCTTGTGAGGTGGCTTTAGGTAAAATAAAACAAGGCTTTGATTTGATTTGCTTTGATGCTTTTGTGCATAGAGTCAAAACCAAACAATTTTATCGTTTTAAACAAGATGAAGTTTTTAATCAAAAAGAATTTTTCGAATTTTTAGGCAAACAAAGACATTTTTGCTGGTCGGTTTGGGCGAAGCTTTTTAGGAAAGATTTGATTTTGAAAAGCTTTGAAAGGATAAATTTATACGAGCGTTTGAGCTATGGCGAAGATGTACTTTTTTGCTATATGAATTTTTTAGAATGCGATAAAATAGGTGTTTTTAAAGAGTGTATTTATCATTATGAATTTAATGAAAAGGGTAGATATGAAAACAAAAATAAAGAAATTTTGTGGCAAAATTACAAAGACAAAAAAAGAAGCAATGAGCTTATAAAAAAGCTTTCTTTGGAATCAAAAGACGATGAATTTTGTAAAAGATTGCTTGAGGTTTTGGAGAAAGAGGAAAAAGATTTAAAGGCTAGAATTGCTAAAATAGATACTTTAGATCTTGCTTAAGGAGTGTGTTTGAAAGGAATTATTTTAGCCGGTGGTAGTGGTACGAGGCTTTATCCTATCACTTTAACTTTATGTAAGCAGCTTTTGCCAATTTATGATAAGCCCATGATTTACTATCCTCTATCTGTTTTGATGTTGGCTAAAATTCGCGAAGTCTTGATTATCTCCACGCCTAAAGATACGAGTAAATTTCAAGAGCTTTTTGGTGATGGTTCTTGGCTTGGCATGGAAATTTCGTATTGTGTACAAGAGCAGCCAAAAGGCTTAGCAGAAGGACTTATTTTAGCGGATAATTTTATAAAAAATGATGATATAGCTTTAATTTTAGGGGATAATATTTTTTATGGACAAGGATTTAGCGATTTGTTGCAAAATGCTAAAAATGATTCTAAAAATGGCTATGCTAGTATATTTTCTTATCATGTAAAAGATCCGGATCGTTTTGGTGTAGCTGAAATTTCTAAAAATGGCGAGGTTTTAAGTTTGGAAGAAAAACCTCAATATCCTAAGAGCAATTATGCGGTAACTGGGCTTTATTTTTATGATAACTCAGCTATTGAAATAGCAAAAAGTGTAAAACCTAGCTCTAGAGGAGAACTTGAAATTACTGATGTTAATATAGAATATTTGAAACAAAATAGATTAAAGTCGCAAATTTTAGGACGAGGTTTTGCTTGGATTGATACAGGTACGCATGACAGCTTAATAGAAGCTTCAGAATTTGTGCAAACAATAGAACTTAGACAAGGATACAAGATTGCATGTTTGGAAGAAATTGCTTTTCGAAATAACTGGATAGATGAGAGAAGATTGTTAGATCGCGCAAAGCTGCTTGACAAAAGTGGCTACGGAGTCTATCTTAGAAAACTACTTGAGCAAGGTATTTAAAAGATGAATAATGTTTTAATTACAGGTGGAGCAGGATTTATAGGTTCGAATTTTATTGAATTTTATTGCAATAAATACCCAAATGATAAAGTTGTTAATCTTGATTTATTAACTTATGCTGGAAATTTAGAAAATCTAAAAGATATTAGCGGTAATAAAAACTATGTTTTTTATCAGGGTGATATTTGTGATATAAAATTGGTTGAAAAGATCATTAATGCACATAAAATTAACATTATCATTCATTTTGCCGCAGAATCTCATGTGGATAATTCCATCAGTAGTCCTGATGTGTTTATAAAAACAAATGTTAACGGCACTTTTAATCTTTTATATGGTGCATATAAAATATGGTTTGATGAGCCTTTTAAAGCTAAAGTAGGATTTGAAAATGCTTTATTTTATCATATTAGCACCGATGAGGTTTTTGGAAGCTTGGGAGAAGAGGGGTATTTTAGCGAAAGTACTCCGTATGCTCCAAATTCTCCTTATTCTGCTTCTAAGGCTTCTGGTGATATGCTAGTAAGATCATTTCACCATACTTATGGCTTAAATGCGGTGATTTCCAACTGCTCCAATAATTATGGAGCTAAGCAACATGATGAAAAGCTTATTCCTACTATAATTCGCAAGGCATTAAATGGGGAGAATATTCCTATCTATGGTGATGGAAAAAATGTTAGAGATTGGCTTTATGTAAACGATCATTGTGAGGCGATTGATAAGATTTTACACTTTGCTTTGCAAAGTAAAGGAAATTTTTTTGATACTTTTAATATAGGAGGCAATGAAGAATGGAAAAATATAGACATTGCTACTTTAATTTGTGAAATTTTAGATAAAAAATTTCCTAAAGCAAGATCCCATAAGGAGCAAATTACCTTTGTAAAAGATAGGGCAGGGCATGATAAACGTTATGCAATCGATTCTTCAAAATTGCAAAAAGAGCTTAGATGGAAGCCTAAGGAAAGTTTTGAAAGTGGAATTTTAAAAACTATTGAATGGTATGTGGAAAAATATAAGGATAATTTTTGAATTATAAAATATTAAATTTTAATGCAAAAAGTGATAATAGGGGAAGTTTGATAGCTTTGGAAAATTTAAAAGAAATTCCTTTTGAAATAAAAAGGATTTATTATATTTATGATACCAAGCCAGAATTTCCAAGAGGAGCTCATGCACATAGAGAATTAGAGCAAGTTTTAATCATGATGGAGGGATCATGCGAGCTTGTTTTAAATGATGGAAAAAATATTAAAAATATAATCTTAAATCGTCCGGATATGGGGATTTTTATAGGTAAAAATATGTGGCGAGAGATGAAAAATTTTTCTTATGGAGCGAAATTACTTGTATTAGCAAGCGATTTTTATAATGAAAAAGAATACATTAGAGACTATGAAGAATTTTTAAGGAATATTAATGATACATAAAATGTCAGATGTGCAAAGTAATAATATAGGCAAAGATACAAATATATGGCAATTTTGTGTAGTTTTACCCAATGCCAAAATAGGAAATAATTGTAATATATGCTCTCATTGTTTTATAGAAAACGATGTTGTAATTGGAAATAATGTTACAATTAAATGCGGTGTTCAAATTTGGGATGGTATAACAATAGAAGATAATGTTTTTATAGGCCCTAATGTAACTTTTTGCAATGACAAATATCCAAGATCTAAACAATATCCCGAAGAATTTTCCAAAACGATTGTTAAAAAAGGCGCAAGCATAGGAGCAAATGCAACTATTTTGCCAGGCATTACCATAGGTGAAAATGCAATGATAGGAGCTGGAGCAATTGTTACAAGAGATGTATTACCAAATGCAACTTATTATTGTAAAATATTAAAAGTTTTTTAGATGTTAAAAATTTCAATTATTATGGCTTGTTATAATTGCACTGCTTATTTGTCAAGAAGTGTAATGTCTGTTTTGAATCAAACTTATAAAAATTGGGAATTAATATGTGTTGATGATGGATCTACCGATGGTACATATGATAAATTATTAGGATTTTCTAGACAGGATAATAGAATAAAAGCTTTTACAAAAAAGCACAGTGGGATGGCAGCTCCAAATAGAAATTATGCTTTAGAATTTATCAGCGGTGACTTTATATTTGTTTTAGATAGTGATGATGAAATCAACCCAGAGTGTCTTAGTGAGTGTGTGAAACGCTACGAGGAATTAAAAGCAAAAGATATTGATGTTGATATTATTATACCAAAACTTGTATTTTTATATCCCAATCAGGCTAAAAAGCGCACTATTTGCGGTATAGTTAACCAATGCGGGAGTGAGAGCAAAATTTTAGATGGAAAAAAAGCATTTTCTTATAGTTTGGATTGGAGAATATCGGGTTTGGGAATGTATAAGACAATATTAGTTAAAAAGCTTAAATGGTATGAAGAGGGGATGAATGGCGATGAGTATAGCACTAGAGAATTTTTTATTAATTCTAGATATATTGCTTTTGCTAAAAATGGTGTGTATATATATTATCAAAATGAAGATAGTGTCACTAAAAAACTAAGTATAAAATTGTTTGATACCTTTAAAGGTCTTTATAAGCTAGAGACTTTGGCAAAAAGTTTTAATATGTCTAAAGATATAATAAAGAAAATTAATCAAGATAGATATAAAATGTTTTATAGTTTACAGGAGTTATATTGTAAAAACAAGCATAATTTCAATAACGAAGAAAAAAATCAGATTGAAAGATATTTAGATGAAAACCAAAAACTTTTAAAACCTTATAGAATAATAAGAGATTATTTTTTTAGGAAAGAAAGAGATAAAATGGGAAAATCTATTGTGTTGTTTCATAAAATTAAATTCTACTACAAAAGGTTAGAAAATGCCTAAGATTTCAATTTTAACGCCATGTTTTAACCATGAAAAATATATCAGTGCTTATCTACAGAGTGTATTAAATCAAACTTTTAATGATTTTGAACTTATTATAGTAGATGATTGTTCTAGTGACCAAAGCATAAAAGAAATAGAAAAATTTCATGATCCTAGAATAAAGCTTATAAAGCATGAATTTAACCAAGGTATAAATGCAGCCCTAAACACCGCTTTTGAAAACTCAAATGGAGATTATATAGTATTTATGGCTAGCGATGATATGTTTGAATTTGATGCTTTGGAAATTTTGTATAAAACTTTAAGTACAAGTGATGCAATTGTTGCATACCCTAGAACTTTATGGATTGATGAAGATAATAATATCATTAAAACCACTCATAAAGAAGTTTTTCAAGATAGAATAGAGTTGTTGCACTATCTTTTCATGAAAGGAAATGGACTTACTTCTCCTGGCATGATGATAAAAAAAGATTTTTGTGATTTCTTTCCTTTGCCAAGTTCTATGTGTAATCAACAAGATACGCAAATACATATCAATTTACTCTTAAGAGGTAAACCCATTTTCATAGAAAGGCAACTTATAAAATATCGAAGAGAGCTTGAAAAAAAAAGTAATATTAGTAGTAATATTTTAGCTACGCACACTAGGGAAAATTTGGAAATTTATGCCTTAATGGATACTTTTTTACAATGTCAAGATATTAAACTTTTAAAAAATGTATTCAAAGAGGAGATTAAGGCATTGAAGCTGGAGCCTTTCGATGATGTTTTAGAATTTTTTCTAGGCAGGATGGCGCTCTTATCGGATAACAAAGAAAGACAAATATGGGGCTATTCGAAAATAATGAATTTTTATAATAAT
>NZ_AINS01000007.1 GCF_000254135.1 Campylobacter coli LMG 9860 | reverse complement strand
TAATTTAATATATATTTTGAGTATGCAAAAAAAGCAAAGCATTCTGCGATAATAAATATAGAATTGTAAGTTATGATAAATCTAAAATCAAAATATTTCAAGCTCGTTTTAATAACTGCTATATGTGATTTTATTATAAATATAATCATTGCATGAATTGCAACAAATATGAATATTTTGCTAATTATATCTAAAAACATTTTTCTACTCCTTTCTAAAAATTTTAAATCTTACATAAGAATTTAAGCTTAAGCCCATTGAATGAGCCTCTTGATTTAAAATTTGGTATTCTTCTTCTGTAAAATTTATCATAAGCTTTTTATTTCTTTTTGCATTTCCTGTTTTTGCATTTCCTGTTTCTCCACGAGCAGAATTAACAAAATCATTTTCATTTTTTGGTGCTTCTGAACTTAGTTTTTTAAATCCCATTATTATACTCCTAATTTTTCATTTGCTATTTTTAAAAGTTCTTGGTAAAAGTTTTCAAAGTCATTTAAAGCTTTGTCGTTTTTATCGCAAAATTCTTTCATGCTTTTACCTTCTATTACTGCTTTGCGATAAGCTTGTCTTTCATAGATTACGCTTTCAAGCATTATTACTCTATCTAAGCCCTTTTCTTTTTTAGCTTCGTTAATGTATTCTTTTAAATTTTCTAATTCTTTTGCTAAAAAAGGATTAGGTGAAACCCTATTGACTAAAACCAAAGCCAATAAATTAGGATTAATTTCAATCACTTCATTATAAATTTCTAGCATATGATCTAGCACATTAACATCGTATTGACTTGGAATTGTAGGAATGATAATGATATTTGATGAAAGTATAGCTTTTCGCATTTCTTTACTATCCCTACCGCCTGTATCAACTATAATGCTATCAAAAGCATTTTTCATTCTTTTAATCTCATCACCTAAACTAATGCCTGTTTTCGAAACATTTGAAAATAAAGGCTCTAAATTTGATTGACTTCTCATATCCGAAAAAACTTCAGTCGATTTTTGCGGATCTGCGTCAATAAGTAAAACATTGTCTCCATCTTCGGCTAATCTTGCGGAAAGATTTACTGCTAATGTAGTTTTACCACTCCCGCCTTTTTCATTTACTATGGATATAATCATAATAAAACCTTGTTTTTAGTTTAAATTAAAATAATATCATAATAATATCATAATAATATTAATACAATATTAAAAGAATAATAAAATAATATTATATTATGATACCTATGATTAAACCAACAAGAAGAAAAATAATTTGGCTAGCAATAGCGATAATCCAAAAATTAATATTTGTATTTTTCTTTTCTTTGGTGTCTTCTGTTTTTTCTTGTGATGCCTTAATTGTGTTTTGATTTGTCTGTGCTTGTATTAAAATATCTTTTAAAGCTTCTTGATTGTTTTTGCTATATTCTCTTATTTCATTCAATATATTGAATTTATAGCTTTCTAAATCTGTTTTGTGTTTTATAAAGAGTAGATCTATTTTTTTTAAAAAATCATCAAAGATGATTTCATTTGCACTAACGACTGCAAGTATAGGATCATTTTCATCTAGGATTATATGGTGTTTTTTTGCAATTTCTTCAATAAGTTCTTTTTTATTCATTTTATTTTCCTTTTATGATATTATTTTGATATTAAATAATTAATATTTTAATATTATATTAATATTAAAATGATATCATTAATTTAACTTTTTTTACTTCATTTTGGAGTATATTAACAACTCCAAAATACCTACTATCATAACTTTTTATATTTTCGCCTATTACAAAAAGTTCATTTTCTTTTAATTTGCGTTTAAAGGGTTTAAATTCTAGTAAATTACCTTCGCTATCAAATGAAAAAATTTTAGAATTAGGCAAAAGACTTTCATTAATAAAAACACCTTGCGTGTTAACTTCTACAAAATCGCCATTTACTGCGATAATCTTTTTTAATAAAATTTCTTTCTTTTGTGGTATTTTTAAAAGCACAATATCGTTTTTGTTTAAAGTGGAAGAGTTAATCTCTTTGTATAAGCCCAAAGGCATTGATCTTGTATAATTAAAATGAAAACCACCAAAATAAAAAATAAGATATGAGAGTATTAAAAGAAACGCAAAAGAAAAGGCAAATATCGCAATGGCTTTTCTCATAGTATTATAACGACATTCCTTTATTTTGCTCCAAATCTAAATTTTGTCTAAAGTTTTTTAGATTGTCTTTAATTAAAGCCTCCAATCTTCCAGGTTTTAATTGTGAAGCTTCTACGCAAGCATGTATCATTTTATGCTTAGAAATTAAATTTAAATCAAGTTTATAACCTGCATTTTTAGCTAATTCATTTAAAAATATTCTTTGAGTTCTGCCGTTACCTTCTCTAAAAGGGTGTAAAGCATTGATTTCGCCCATAAATTTTGCTAAATTTTTTGCAAAATGATTTAGATCTTTGGAGTTTTTTAGATAATTATTTTTTGCAAGTTCATCAAAAATTATTTTAGAGTATTTATCTAACTCTTTTCCAGGAACAAAATTAATAATTGCTCCATTGGGTGCATATTTTGCAAATTTTTCTTTTAGCCCCATTTGCATTCTATCTTGTCCCGCCCAAGTATAAACATCTTCAAAAAGTGCTTTATGTATATCTTTTAAATGCTGATAATCAAAATTGCCTTTAATTGGATTAAGCTCTAATTTTTTAGCGGCTTGTAGAGTTATTATTCTTTCTTTTTTATTTAACTCTATTAAATTTGTTGCGCCTACTAAATTAGAAGCTAAAAGTTGTCTATCAAAATCATTTTTAGGAATACCATCATCTAAAAATTTCAAAACTTTATCAATCATTTACACCCCACTCTTTTTTATATTCGGCGATTATTTCATCAGGTGTTTTTTCTTGTTTATCTACTTTTATGAGATTTATAATGTCTTCTTCATTTGCAAACATATTCTCAATAGCAAATCCACAAATAATAGATTTATTTTGCTCATATTGCTCTTTGGTTAAATCATCTTTATATTTTTTAAGTAT
>NZ_AINS01000008.1 GCF_000254135.1 Campylobacter coli LMG 9860 | reverse complement strand
TATTTAAGTAAAAATTTACAAATATTTTAAATTTAAAAATATTAAAAAAAATTAAAAAATCTCTCTCGGATAAAGAGAGATTTTAAATTTTTACATTAGGATCGTAAGAAAAACTAGGTTCAATTTGTTTTTTACTGCTTAATTCTTTATACCAATAGCTATGCAAGATATAAACCTCTTCTTCTTCTTTATATCCACTTACCATAGAATGAATACTTCCTTTAATAGCAAATACCGCCATATAAATGTGAATTCCAAAGAATACTGCACAAATAATTCCCAAGAAATTGTGAATAATAGCTGAAAGTCTTAAAAGCTCAATTTGTGTTAAACCAAAAAGACCTTGAATGGCAGTAGAATTAAAATCAAGGAAATACATAAAGCCGCCTGTAATAATCATCAAAAATCCACCAAATACGGCAATATAATACCAAGATTTTTGCCCAAAGTTAAATTTACCCGCAGGAACAGGGCGTTTTACCTTGCTTAGATAACCACCCACTATCATCATCCATCTAATATCATAACTAGCAGGAAGCATTCTTTTTATCCACCATAAAAACATAGGAATGATAGAAATGATAAATAAAATCGTTGCAAAAGCATGTAAGTTTTTACATACTCTTACAAATACGCCGCCTCCAAAAGTTGCACCAAACATCATCACAAAACCCGTAGGCACCAAAATCACCCAAGAAATTGCCGCGATAAAATGAAAAATTCTTTCAAATAAAGAAAAAGCATAAATTTTCTTTCCAGCATGAGAAAATTGTTTTGGACCTATCACCATATAATGCAAAGCAAAAGCCGAAAAAACTGCAATCATCGCAATCAAAGCTATAGTAGCTATATACTCACCTTGCAAAGTCGTCCAAAGCTTGCCGAAAGTATCATAATTTGGAATATTTATAATACGATGAAAATCCCAAATTTGTGTGTCTTGTCCCATTCGTTCACTGCCATAGGCAAACAAACTTACAAAAGTGCTCAAAAGTGTTATCAATATTTTTTTCATAAGCGTTCCTTTCCTATGTAAGCAATTTTCCATTCTATACTTTGCGAAGGATTAGCAATTCCATAACCCCTACTTTGCAATCTGCTATGATAAATTTCTTCTATCTTGGAGCTTTCACCTACTAAAAGTGCTTTAGTCGAGCACATAGCTGCACATACAGGTACTTTTCCTTCAGCGATACGATTTTGCCCATAAAGCTCTCTTTCTTTTTCTGAATTTGTACTTTCAGGTCCACCTGCACACATCGTACATTTATCCATGATGCCTTTGTTACCAAATACGCTATCTTTTGGAAATTGTGGAGCGCCAAAAGGACAAGCATAAAGACAATAGCCACAACCTATACAAATTTCCTTATCGTGCAAAACAATACCATCTGCACGGATATAAAAACAATCCACAGGGCAAACTATAGCACAAGGTGCATCATCACAATGCATACAAGAAATCGAAGTAGAAACTTCTTTTCCTTGCACTCCTTCATTAAGGGTGATGACACGACGACGACGGATATTAATAGGAAGTTCATGCGCTTCATCACAAGCTACCGAACATCCATTACAATCAATACAACGCTCATTATCACAAAAGAATTTCAAGCGTTCTTTTTCTAAATTTGCAAAATTTACCTTACTCATCTTTTACACCCCATCTTTTGAGATACGGCATAAGCCGCCCTTGGTTTCAGGAATTTGACACATAATGTCATAACCATAATTTGTAACCGTATTTGCACTTTCTCCACTTGCATAAGGTTTAGTTCCTTTAGGGAAATTGTGCGTTAAATCCACACCCTGCATCACACCTGTAAAATGGAAAGGTAAGAAAATCATATCTTTTGCTACACCTGGATTGAGCTTGACTCTCACATGAATTTTAGTTCCTTCTGGAGAATGCACCCAAATCATATCCCCTGCTTTAATCTTTTGCTCGCTTGCAAGTTCAGGATTTATCTCACAAAACATCTCAGGCGTTAAACGAGTAAGATACATCGAAGCTCTATTTTCCATACCTGCACCATTTAAATTCACAAGTCTTGCTGTGACTAGGTTGAGTGGGAATTCTTTTGAATAATCCTTAGCCTTTTGCACAGAAACAAATTTTGTATCCACACGATAAAGCGCTTTTTGATCCTCAAAACTAGGATATTTTTGCACCAAATCATTTCTTGGAGAATGAAGTGGCTCGCGGTGAAGTGGAATTTGATCTTTAAATGTCCAAACCACAGCCCTAGCTTTAGCATTTCCATAAGGCACTATACCTTTTTCTATACATTTAGTCGCTATGATATTACTATCATCATAAGACCAAATTGCACCCATTTTTTCTTTTTCTTGGGCACTTAAAGTAATACCTAAAACTTTTTCTATATTATCTTTAGTAATTTGTGGATAGCCTGTATCTATAGGTGAATTTATCGGAGCATTTTTAGCCAATAAATTTTCACCCTCATACTCAAGTCCGAAATTATTTCTAAATCCCATACCACCTTTTGCTACTTCGATATCGGTATTATAAAGCACAGGAGATCCTGGATGTTTATCACTCCAACAAGGCCAAGGAAGTCCGTAGTATTCACCCGCTAATTCGTCTTTGCCTTCTAAAGTCACCTCATCAAATTTATCCCAATTTAAAGTATGTTTTTTAAGTCTTTCAGGGCTCCAACCATTAAGTCCTATACTTCTAACTGCACTTGCAATTTCTCTAGTAGCATTTTCAGGCCAAACAATCTTGCCATTTTCATCGCGTAAGGTTTTAGTAAAGTCTTCATAAAAACCTAATTTTTTGGCAAGCTCAAATAAAATTTCTTGATCTTCTTTGCTTTCATAAAGTGGATCTATGATCTTAAATCTCCATTGTCCGCTACGATTTGTAGCTGTTACGCTTCCACTTGTTTCAAACTGCGTTGCAGCAGGTAAAAGATAAATTCCATCTTTTCTTTCTGCAATAATTCCTGCTTCATTGACAAAAGGATCAGCTAAAACCAAAAGTTCTAAAGCTTCCAAACCTTCTTTAACTTTAGCTTGCTGTGCAGTCGAAGTGATACCATTTCCCATTACCACCAAAGCTTTCAAAGACGTTCCTGCATTATCCACTTTATCATTTCCATCTTTGCCATTTAAGGCTGCAGCCCACCATCTAGCAAGTGAAAGTCCAGTTTTATGCATCCAATCTTTGCTTACAAAATTTCCTAAAAGCCACTCATAATCCACGCCCCAAATTTTGGCATAGTATCTCCAAGTCGCTTCATTTAAAGGATAATAACCAGGTAAATTTTCACTCAAACAAGCCATATCCGAAGCACCTTGAACATTATCGTGTCCGCGTAAAATATTTACCCCGCCGCCGAATTTACCTATATTTCCTAAAACCATTTGTACTATAGGTGCTAAACGCGTATTTGAAGTTCCTACGGTGTGCTGTGTTAAGCCCATAGCCCAAATCAATGTAGTTGGTTTATTTTTAGCTACTTCATGAGTGATTTGAATGAGGAGTTCTTTAGAAATTCCTGTTACATTTTCTACTTCTTCAGCAGTCCATTTTGCAGCTTCTTCACGAATTTTATCGATACCAAAAACTCTTTCATCAAGGTATTTTGTATCTTCTAAACCTTCATCAAAAATGATTTTTAACATTCCATACATGAAAGCAATATCAGTACCTGGACGAATTCTTGCATAAATATCTGCTTTTGCTGCACTCTTTGTAAATCTAGGATCTACAACGATAAGCTTAGCACCTTTTTCTTTTGCTTTTAAGAAGTGTCTAAAACCTACAGGGTGATTTACTGCTGGATTTGCTCCAATAATAATAATACATTTACTTCTTTGAATATCTCCAAGATGGTTTGTCATAGCGCCATAACCAAATGTATTCGCCACACCGGCGACTGTTGCGCTGTGTCAAATTCTAGCTTGATGATCTACATTGTTCGTTCCAAAAAATGCTGCAAATTTTCTTATATAATAAGCTTGTTCATTATTAAGTTTTGCAGAACCTAAAAACATAACACTTTCAGGATTTTCTTTACGATAAGCAGCTAGTTTTTCTCCGATCTCACTTAAAGCTTGCTCATAACTTATGCGTTTCCATTCTCCATTTTCTTTTTTCATAGGGTATTTTAAACGCACATGAGAACGCACCATATCGATCATATCAGAGCCCTTACAGCAATGGCCTCCCGAGCTAACAGGGTGATCTTGTGCGATTTCTTGGCGCAACCACACTCCGTTTTGAACTTCTGCAATAATTCCGCAGCCTACAGAACATGCGGTACATACACTCTTAATCTTTTGACTTCCTTCATAAGCTTCTTTTAATTCATCCGCATTTGCTTCTCTTAAAGTTTCGCTTCTAGCTAGCAACGGTGTTGCTAGGCTTGAAAGTGCTGCCATTTTAAGAAAAGAACGGCGATTAAGCTTGATGGTTTCATTCATACTTGACATTATTCAGCCCTCATATAATATTTTTCCCAATTAGCACTTCTTTGATAAAGCACTTCCTTCTTTTTGCTTTTGCCTCTAACAAGATCCTTTCTTTCTTCATCTTGCCCAAAAGCTACACTTGCACCGCCTAAAAGACTTGCAGTACCCAAAGCAATAGCAGATTTTTTAAGAAATTCCCTGCGATTTTTCACGAGATCTCCTTTGTTTATTTGCTTCTCTTCTTAAAAATTCAGAACGAGATAAATCATTTTGAACTTTCTTGGAAGGTTTTATAGTAGGTTTTTCAAGTTCAAAACAATATCTTTCAAATTCTATAAACTGCGCAACAATATTTGCTATTTCTTTATAAAGCTTCGCTTTTGAATTTGAAAAAATAAGCATTAAAAATTCATCAATGCTTTGATTGATGACTTTTTCAAACAATGCCTTAGCAAGTTCATCTTCCTTATTTTTTAGAAATTCACTCATTAAAACAAAACAAAATCCTACACTATCTTCAGCTTCTTTAAAAATTTTTTCATTGCGGCGGATTGTGCTTTTAGCTAAAATCTGCCTTACATTAAGCAATGCTTTTGAATTTTCAAAGCCTTCTTCTATGTAAGAAAAAGTCATAGGAATAGTGTTTTTAAGTGCTAAAAAAAGCTCATCGTATTCTTTATAAAATGCTTGAAGATCTTGTACATCTTGTAAATTACGAAGTAAAATTTCAAAGCTTGTTCTTAAACTTTCATCAAATAAACCCTCTTGCATAGCTTCTAAATAAGCTTTTAAGTTACACAATCTATTTTCAGAAAATGAAAAAACGAAAAGTTCTCCTAAGCACTGATAATAAAGACTTCTAGCTAATCTTAGTTTTTCTAAATCCATTTTTAACTCATTCAAATTTTTGAAGATTTGCCGTTAAATAATTTGCAAAATAATATTATGCAAATTACACCTAATTTTCCTTCTTAATCCTTATTTTTGACTGATTTATCTTAATATGATTTGTTTTAAAATAAACTGAAATTTTCTTAAAAATCTGCCTAATCTGAAAAAATAGAATTTAGCTTTAAAAGCCTATAAAATAGTATTTTAATGAGGTTTTTTAAAAAAAGTTGCATAAAATATTTAAACCTAAAAAACAAAACTTTCATTTTGTCATTTAAAAAATATTTTATGCTAAAAAGAAATAATAAAATTATTCTTCCAAAAAATTTTAATTTCTTAGAGCGTAATCCTTGTAAGAAAATTCTCTTATCATTTGAAGTTCATTTTTTGCATTTAAAAGCATGAGATTTGGAAGTCTTATACCATTAAAAGTTGTGTTTTTCACAATGGTGTAATGAATTTGATCTAAAAAAACAATTTTATCGCCGATTTTAAGCTTTTTATCAAAGGCGTATTCTCCCATTACATCACCCGCTAAACAAGTATTTCCAGTAAGCAAATAGGAAAATTCGCTTTCTTTTAAGTCTGAAATTTTTTCATTTTCTCTTGTGGCTAAAATTCTAGCATTTAAAACTTCACTTGTATAAGGCATGATGATAGTATCTGGCATATGTGCTTCGCTTGAAGTATCTAAAATAGCAATTTGTTTTTCATTTTCTATGATATCTACTACACTAGCCACCAAATTTCCTGTTTGCCAACCCACTGCTTCGCCTGGTTCAAGATAAACTTGCACGCCATATTTATCACTGAAATTTTTACACAAAGCAATAAGCTTTTCAACATCATAGCCTTTTTTAGTGATGTGATGTCCTCCTCCAAAATTCACCCATTTCATTTGCCCTATCCATTTGCCAAATTTCTCTTCAAAAGCCTTTAAAACTGCTTCTAAAGCATCAGCACTTTCTTCACAAAGTGCGTGAAAATGAAGTCCTTCTATAGCATTTAAATCCACATTTTCAAAATCTTTAGCACGAATTCCAAGTCTTGAGTATCTTCCACAAGGATTGTAAAGTTCTTTTGGGGCTAGAGAAAATTCAACATTACAACGAAGACCTAAGGAATTTTTTTGTGTTTTAGCTTGAAATTTATGAAATTGGGCTAAAGAGTTAAACACTATATGATGAGATAAACTGGCTATTTCACCTATTTCATCTTCTTTAAAAGCAGGTGAATAAGTATGAATTTCTTTATCCATGTATTCTTTAGCAAATTTTGCTTCCCAAAGTCCGCTACAAGTACAACCTTTTAAGTATTCTCCAACAATTTTCATCGCTCCTGAAAAAGCAAAACCTTTTAAAGCTAAAAGCACTTTAGCACCACTTTTTTCGCCAACACTTGCTAAAAGCTCACAATTTTTTCTTAATTTATCTTCTTCTAAAATATAAGCTGGGGTTTGAATTTTTTCATAAAACATTATTTTTCCTTGATTAAATTGCTAAAATCATAACAAAATTAAACCAAATTTTCAAAATAAATATTTACTAAAGTTAAAAAAATAATGACTATAATACAAAAAATCAAGCAAAAGGAAAAACTAATGAATAGAAGAAATTTTTTAAAATTTAATGCACTCACTCTAGCAAGTATGGGTGTAGCCTATGCAAATCCTATGCATGATATGCACTCCATGCATAAAAATCATTCTATAAATCATGACTTAGATACTTCTTTTATAAACTTTGCTCCAAAAAATTTAAAGCTTTTAGATCCAAAACAATTCCCCCAAGGAGAAATTTTAAAAGCCTTGCCTTTACTCAAAAATGAAAGTAAAGAAAAAAATATTTTTCGTGCTACCCTAGAAATCAAAGAAAATCATATAGAGCTTATCAAAGGTAAAAAAACCTTATTTTATACTTACAATGGCCTCGTGCCTGCTCCAAAAATAGAAGTTTTTGAAGGAGATAAACTTGAAATTTTAGTCAAAAACAAACTCAAAGAAGCTACAACTATGCATTGGCATGGCGTTCCTGTGCCACCTGATCAAGATGGAAGCCCACATGATCCTATCTTAGCAGGAGAAGAAAGAATATATCGTTTTGAAATTCCTCAAGATAGCGCAGGAACTTACTGGTATCATCCACATCCTCATTATACGGCTTCTAAACAAGTTTTTATGGGTTTAGCAGGGGCTTTTGTGATCAAAGCAAAAAAAGATGCTTTAAGTCATTTAAAAGAAAAAGATTTGATGATTAGCGATTTGCGTCTTGATGAAAACGCTCAAATTCCAAACAACAACCTAAATGATTGGCTAAATGGTAGAGAAGGAGAATTTGTACTCATCAATGGACAATTTAAACCTAAAATCAAACTCGCCACAAACGAACGCATACGCATTTATAATGCTACTGCAGCAAGATATTTAAATTTACGCATACAAGGAGCTAAGTTTATACTTGTTGGTACTGATGGTGGACTTATAGAAAAAGCTATTTATAAAGAAGAACTTTTCTTAAGTCCTGCTTCTCGTGTAGAAGTTTTAATCGACGCTCCAAAAGATGGGAATTTTAAGCTAGAAAGTGCTTATTATGATAGGGATAAAATGATGGTAAAAGAAGAATCTAATACCCTATTTCTAGCCAATATTAACCTAAAAAAAGAAAAATTAGAACTTCCAAAAAATTTAAAAATTTTCAAACCTTTAGAAGAACCTAAGGAATTTAAAGAAATAATCATGAGTGAAGATCATATGCAAATGCATGGAATGATGGGAAAAAGTGAAAATGAATTAAAAATCGCTCTTGCGTCTATGTTTTTAATCAATGGCAAAAGCTATGATTTAAAACGCATTGATTTAAGCTCCAAGCTTGGAGTAGTTGAAGACTGGATAGTGATAAACAAATCTCACATGGATCATCCTTTCCACATACACGGCACGCAATTTGAACTCATCTCATCAAAACTCAATGGCAAAGTTCAAAAAGCCGAATTTAGAGCCTTCAGAGATACTATAAATGTGCGTCCTAATGAAGAGTTAAGACTTAGAATGAAACAAGATTTTAAAGGACTTAGAATGTATCATTGCCATATTTTAGAACATGAAGATTTAGGAATGATGGGAAATTTAGAAGTAAAGGAATAAAATGGTAAAAGTGGAATTTTTAGGCCCTATAAATAAAGAAAATTTAGAACTTGAAGTAAAAAATTTAAAAGAATTAAAAGAAATTTTGCAAAAAGATGAGAGTTTAAAAGAATGGCTAGAACTTTGTGCTGTATCTTTAAATGATGAAATCATTTTTGATGAAAACACCAAGTTAAAAGATGGTGATAAAATAGCACTTTTACCGCCAGTTTGTGGAGGCTAAATGAAACATTTTACACTTTATCAAGGCTCTTTAGATATTCCTAAAATTTATAGCCAATGGTATGAATTTTCCAAGGATAAAAACTGCGGTGCTTTACTGACTTTTTGTGGTATTGTGCGTGAAGAAGGAGGTATTGAGGCACTTAGTTTTGATATTTATGAACCGCTTTTAAAAAAATGGTTTGATGAGTGGCAAAAAAGAGTAGATTTTGATGGTATTAGCTTGCTTTTTGCTCACTCTATAGGCGATGTTGCGGTTCATGAAAGCTCGTATTTTGCAGGAATTTTAAGCAAACAAAGAAAATTAGGGCTTAAACTTCTTAATGAATTTGTTGAAGATTTTAAAGCAAGTGCACCCATTTGGAAGTATGATGTAATAAACAAAGAAAGAATTTATGCCAAAGAAAGATCAACCAAACTTTGCGGTGCAGGACTTTTAAAAGGATAAAAAATGTTAATGTCTTATGAAGAAAGTTTAAAAATTTTACACTCTCATATCAAAACCTATGAAAAGATTGAAAAAATAGCCCTTACAGAGTGTTTAGGACGCATTTTAGCTCAAGACATAAAAGCACCTAAAAATCAGCCCGAATTTCCAACTTCGGCTATGGATGGTTATGCGATCAAATTTGAAGATCAAGACAAGCCTTTAAAAATTTTAGGTCTCACACCTGCGGGTACTATGCCACAATTTAGCGTGCAAAATGGCACTTGTGTAAAAACCTTTACAGGTTCACTCATGAGCGAAGGAAGTGATACTTTAGTCCCTGTTGAAAATGTACGCGTAGAAAATGATACTCTTTTTATAGAAAAAAAAGTTCCCCAAGCTTTTGCCGTGCGTGCGGTAGGAGAAAACTATAAAAAAGATGAAATTTTACTCAAAAAAGGCACAAGGTTAAATTATAGTGAGATAGCTCTTTTAGCTGAACTTGGATTTTTTCACATTAGTGTGTTTATAAAGCCTATTGTAGGGGTTTTAAGTAGTGGAAGCGAGATCAAAGATCTAGGAGAAGCCTTAGAAAATCCCGCTCAAATCCGCTCTTCAAATCATATCGCCATAGCTAATTTAGCTAAAAATTTAAATTGCGATACAAGGGTTTTTCCTCTTTTAAAAGATGATGAAAAAGCCACTTTTTCTACCCTTGAAAGTGCTTTGCAAAGTTGCGATATTTTGATTACAACGGGCGGAGTTTCTATGGGGGATTTTGACTTTTTAAAAAAAGCCGTCAAAGAATATGAAATCATCATCGATAAAGCCGACATAAAACCAGGCAGACATATCAAAATAGCTAAGGCTAATGAAAAATTCATCATCGCCTTACCAGGTTTTCCTTACTCGGCTATGGTAATGTTTAATCTTTACGCAAGAGAGATTTTAAGCTCTTGGTTACTTCAGCCTAAAGACTATATTTGCAAAGCCTTTTTACAAGGAAGCTACAAGAAAAAAACACCTTATTTGGAATTTGTCGCTTGTAATGTGGAATTTAAAAATGGACGCATTTTAGCTAATCTTGAAGGTAAAAAAGAAGGCTCTAGTGCGATTATAAACAATCTTAACAATAAAGCCGCTCTTATGGTGGTGCCAAAAGAATGTGAAATTTTAGAAAATGAAAGCTTAGTGGATATTATCTTTATGCCTTGAAATTTGTCAAAAAGGTTTAAATCGCCTTTTTGACTTCTTTTTGCCCTTTTAAACTAAGCCAAACAATTAAAAATGAAATGAAATAAGCAGGCGTAAATGGAATACAGATATAAAATATATTATCTCCACTATCATTTCTTGTAATCTTATACTATCTAATAGCCGAATAAAAGCAAAAAATAACTTACTTACAATTTCACCACAAACAAAAAATGCGAAAACAAGATAGAAAAGTTTTTCTTTTGTAGCTTGAACTAAAGTTTTAAAGAAGAAAAAGGCGATGATAATATAGGCTACACTTATAATTTTATCCAAAATAAAATTTTCAATAAAAACATCTTCACCCATTATTAATTTTAAAATAAAGCGTAAATTCCATCCAAGAACAAACAAAACCTGCCATATAAGAAAATAAATAAACATTTTATAGGTTTTTAGCTTTTTACAAAATAAAAATACACTTAATAAAGCTAAAAATGTTGCTATATAAAATAAAACATATCGAATAAAAAAAGATTGTGTATTAACCTACCATAGGTCTCAAAATCAAAAAATTCTCTCCGTATGGATTGAAATGTAATTATTTGAGTAAATTTTAAACCAATAAAAACAAAAAACAAAACCAAAGACAAAACCATTGTAATTTTAATCCATTTTAAATCAAAATCGAAAATAACTTTTTGTGTTGGGATTGTAAATTTTTCTTTATTTGAAATTTCTTGCTTATCAAATTCTTTAAATTCAACCCACGCTAAAATCCAAAAAACCAAACTTGCTAGCAAAAACACCAAACCTATACCGATAATCAAAGTAAGAAGCCCTAAATAATAGGTATTAAAAGCATAAATGAAATACTTTTGCTTTGTTACTCTAGCAATTTCATAGTAAAAAGCTTTCAAAAAAGGAAAAATCAAAGCCAAAGTTGGGATATATAATATTAAAAAAAACAGTAATGGCTAAAAAGGTATTATCCCCATCAAAATAAATCCGGCTGTAACTGAGTACGAGGTTCTAAAATCACAAATAAAGAACTTGTGCTAATAAGAATGCCAAAAAATCCAATCCCTGCAGCAATAAAGAGATTTTTAAATAAATTTTTAGCACCGCCATAGATTTTTAAATCATAAAGCAAGATAAAAAACAAAATCCAACTCGCAAGAGCAAATAAAAATCCAAGATAAGGAATGATACCTAAAAATCCACAAACAATACTTGCTATAGCTTTAAAGCGAATTTCTTTTATCTTTTTTTGAAGTAAAATTTCATGTAAATTTTGCATTGAAATTCCTTAAAAATTAAAAAGGATATTTTACTGAATTTTGTATAAAATACAATCATTATATATAAAATATTTTCAACTTAAGCTATTTTGAGATTATTTTAATCATAACAAAATCTCTTACGATCTTCACACTGATGCTCTTATAAAATCTTATATATCAAACTTATCAAGATGCCTTTTGAAAATATTTATAATGAAAATATGAAAAATAACTTTAATATAAGTTTATTTTTGTAACAATATTAATTAAATACTAAATATATAAAAAATAATCATGAAATTTAAATATTAATTATAGGAGAAAACATGCCAATTTTTATGATATGTTCTACACTTTTAGCGGTAATTGTCGTTGCTTATTATATACTTAAAAAATACAATCCTATTTTTGTATTTTTACTTTCAGGTATTATCTTGCTTATTTTTGCTTTTTATATCACAGGAGCACCTATACCCAAAGCCCCAAGCAGAGAACACTCAAGTTTTTTAGATGTTTTACTTGATAGCTATGCTTTTATCACAGCAACTTTTAAAAGTCAGCTTTCTGGGGTAGGACTTATTATCATGAGTGTAGCAGGTTTTGCTGCTTATATGAAACATATCAACGCTTCGGCTAAACTCGCTTTTTTAGCAAACAAACCTTTAGGAAAAATCAAAAATAAATATTTGATTTTAAGCGGAACTTTTATCGTTGGAATGGCCTTAAAAATTGTTATTTCTAGCTATGCTGGACTTCTTTTGCTTTTATTAGCATGTATTTATCCTGTTTTAATCTCACTTAAAATCCGTCCTATTACAGCTGTATGTGTGCTTTCTTTGATTGCGCTTGATTATGGTCCAAAAGATGGAAATTCAATCAATATGGCAGATATGGTAGGACAAAGCGATAATGTCGTGGGGCTTTTTTTAAATTATCAAATTTATAGCGTGATTGCTTATGTGATGGTTATTGCTATCTTAATACCTTTTTACTTTGCTTGGGTTGATAAAAGAGATAAAGAAAAAGGTGTTTTAAATGATGAAGTTGAAATTCCACCAATCATTGATCCTAAATGTCCTACTTTTTATATACTCTTTCCTTGGCTGCCTGTCGTATTTTTATTTATAGCATATTTTTTTACTATCAAGCTTGATGTTGTAACAGCAAATTTTTTAAGCATTTCTTTAGTTTTTCTTGTTGAATTTGCAAGACACAGAAATGCTAGAAAATTAGGCGAAGATATGATGGTGATTTTAAAAGCTATGGCTGAAATTTTTATCTCAGTCGTAAGCATAATCATCGCCGCTGGAGTATTTGCTGAAGGCATTAAAGCACTTGGTGGAGTTAATATCCTTGCTAACGCGGTTTCAAATCTTGGAACAGGAAATTTTGCATGGTTTGGCATACTTTTAAGCATCACTGTTTTAAGCTTTTTAGTTTATTTTGCTACAGTGATTATGGGAAGTGGGATTGCTGCTTTTAATGCTTTTGGGAAATTAGCTCCTGATATAGCTACAAAATTAGGCGTTGCCCCTATCACTTTTGTTTTACCTATAGAAATTGCATCTTGTTTAGGTCGTGCAGCTTCACCAATAGCAGGCGGAATCATAGCTTTAGCTGGATTTGCAAAAGTAGCTCCAATGGATATTATAAAACGAACCACTCCTCTTTTACTTATCGCTATGCTTGTAAATGTGCTTGTAGCCTTTTATCTAGCACAAACCAATCCTTTGCCAAAAGAACAAAACACTACAAAAATAGCAGTATCTTTAAATAATAAATATTTATTATTTTATAAAAACTATAA